>JAKSBK010000223.1 GCA_022361155.1 Pseudomonadota bacterium | reverse complement strand
TTTTGGCTCCTGATTCGAGCACCACCTCCATGTCTTCCTTCTGCAGAATGTGATCACGCTCCAAGAGGACCTCGTTACGCGTGATGGTAATCACTTCTCCAGTATCTTCATCCACGAAATCCTCGTCCCAAGTCTTGAGGATCCTGGCTGCGAGTTTACGACCAACGCACTTTTTGAGATTGGTCTTTGTGGCTTTGATTTCTTCAGCCAAGCCGAAGATTTCAAGAATGTCCTTGTCCGAGGAATAGCCAATCGCGTGTAACCAGCTCTATGTCGATAGGGGTCAAATGGGAGCTGTAACCACGCTCGCCTACCTGGACGGTGTCCCGAACGGGTCTGATATACACTACGCAAACCTTGTCGGACCGGAACGCGACCGATCATCATGTCGTTGTGCACGAAGTGAGGTAACGTCAAGTGTTATGTGTCAGCAGGAAAGGGGTGTTGAGGCCCTGCATTTTGTTTTCGTGGGTGAAGACGGCGTAGAGGATGCGATCCATTGAGGTTCGGTCCTGGAAGGTGCCCATGGGCCTGGTGCGTCGTCGGACTTCGCGGAAGCGGCGCTCGATGGCGTTGGTGGTCCTGACGGCCTTGCGGAGTTTGGGATCGCGGTAGCGCAAGCAGGTCAGCAGCTCTTCGAGATCCTCGCGCAAGCTGGCCACGACTTTTGGATAATCGGACTGCCAGCGCTCGGCGAAGCGCCGGGCCGCACTCTGCGCCTGGGGCCGGGTGTCGGCGTTCATGATGTCGTGCAGGCCGCGCTTGAGTTCGTCATGGTCTGCTTTCTTCACCTTGTCCAGGAGGTTCCTGATCTTGTGCGCCCAGCAGCGCTGCACCGGCAGGTGGGGATGGACCACCGGCAGGGCGGCGAGCAGGCCGGCGCCGCCGTCGACGCAGACCATCTGTATCCCCTCGCCGGTGAGGCCGCGGCGGTAGAGGTCGGTGAGGAACAGCTCCCATTCGGCGGCGCTCTCGCTCTTCGCCAGGCGGAAGTCGATGATCTCGCGCCGGCCCTCGAAGGTCAGCCCGAGCGCCACCAGCACCGGCCGGCGGATGGCGCCGGCCCCGGTCTTGCGGGCCAGCACCACGCCGTCGAGCAGGAGCGCCCGGTAGCGGTTCGTCAAGGGCCGGGCGTGGAAGCCGGCGACCGCCTGGTCCAGCGTCTTGGCCACCTGGCTCACCGTGGCGGCGCTGACCGACCGGCCCAGGAGCGCCAGCAAGACCTCGCCGACCTTGCGGGTCGACAACCCGAGCACGAAGCCGGCCAGGATCATGCGGTCGATCTCGGTCGAGCGGCGGGCATAGGCCTTGAGCACTTCGACCGGACAATAGCGCCGGCTGCGCGGCACCGAGAGCTCGATCGGCCCGAGCTCGCTCAACAGCCAGCGCCGGTAGAAGCCGTTGCGCCGGTCCGCCGGCGCATCCGCCGGCAGCGCCTCAAGCCAGCGGTCGACCGCGTGGGCCATCTGTCCCTCGATGATCTCGGCCAAGGCCCGGCGGCCCAACGGCCGATAGCCCTCGCCCCATTCCAGGCCTTCTCCCTGCATCGCCTTCACCAGCTCGAAGGCCATCGGTAAACTCTCGATCGTCGCAGCACGCTGTGGCATCGGGGTGCTCCTTGCTGGCTCTTGGTCGAACCACAGGGAAGCACCCCTTTCCTACCGTTGACACATAATTCCGTACGTCACCCAAAACGGAGTGCCGCTTGACGGCGGCGGACGGACGGCGCACGATTGCCGCGTTCCTGGGGGTGCCCCATGCGGGGCTGAGATACTGCGGCCGACGGTCGGCCAGGCAGTGACCCTTCGAACCTGATCCGGGTAATGCCGGCGCAGGGAGTGGAGCTGCCGCCATGCTTCAAACATCTTCGCGTCCGAGCCGCTGCCCGGTTCCCATTTCTGCGATTCCCATTCCGGCAACGCGCATCGGACACCGAACATGGCCAAGCTCTTCCGTTTCTCGTTTCTAGCCGTCCTAGCTCTCGCTCTCGCCGGCCCGGCCCACGCGGCCGAGAAGCTGACCGTGATCCTGGACTGGTTCGTCAACCCCGACCACGCGACGCTGATCGTGGCCCAGCAGAAGGGCTTCTTCCGCGACGCCGGCCTGGAGGTCGAGCTGATCGAGCCGGCCGACCCCAACGATCCGCCCAAGCTGGTGGCCGCCGGCCAGGCCGATCTCGCGGTCACCTACCAGCCGCAGCTCCACATCCAGGCGGCCGCCGGCCTGCCGCTCGCCCGG
>JAKSBK010000222.1 GCA_022361155.1 Pseudomonadota bacterium | reverse complement strand
CTAGTGTCCTGTATCCGTGATTACGTACATAAGTCGGCGAGCAATTGGCGACGCTCGGGTCATCGAATCGACGCAGACTGCGGTTCAATGTCGATGCAGTGCAGCGCTATTTCCAGGAGATAGCCAAACGGCGATCGATGGCGTGAGCGGTGTCAAGGGCCGGCGAATTATGTGCGGGATTTCGGATACAGGACACTAGGATTCGGGACGTCGACCCGGGACGTCCGGAACATCGACACCGAGTCGACGCATTACGGGGGAAACGGAAAATGCACCCCATGCTGGACAGGGACGCGGCTGCGGCGTACGTTGGCCGGGATCGTCTCACACGAGATCGAGCGGGCAGCCCGTGCCCTGGCTGACTCGATGTCCATTGGGTTGATCGGGAGGACCTGCGTGTTTTTGGGACGTTTTCGTAGACTGCACTTCGTGGGCATCGGTGGCATCGGCATGAGCGGCATCGCCGAGGTGCTGTTGGCCCACGGTTTCGAGGTGAGCGGTTCGGATCTGCGCCTCGGGGAGACCTCGCGGAGGTTGCAGGGTCTGGGTGCACGCGTCTGCCAGGGCCACCACGGCCGACATCTGGGCCAGGCTGACGTGGTAGTCTTTTCGTCGGCTGTCGCCTCCGATAACCCCGAGCTCGTGGAAGCGCGGGCGCGCGGACTGCCGGTCATCCGCCGGGCGGAGATGCTGGCCGAGCTCATGCGACTCAAGCATGGGGTTGCCATTGCCGGCTCGCATGGCAAGACCACGACCACATCGCTGGTGGCGACCCTGCTTCGGGTGGCCGGGCTGGATCCCACTGTGATCATCGGGGGCAAGCTCAACGCGCTTGGAAGCAATGCCGCGCGCGGGGCGGGCGAACTGCTGGTGGCCGAGGCCGACGAATCCGATGGCTCGTTCCTGCACCTGGCGGCCACCTTCGCCGTCATCACCAACATCGATCCCGAGCATCTGGACTTCTACGGTTCGCTCGATGCGCTCAAGAGTGCCTTCGTGGACTTCGCCAACCGGGTGCCTTTCTACGGCCTGGTGGTTGCCTGCCAAGACCATCTCGGGGTGCGGGACATCTTGCCGCGCCTCGAACGCAGGGTCGCAACCTACGGGATGGACGCGGGCGCCGACTATCGAGCCATCCGCTGCCGTACTCGGGGGCTTTCGTGCATCTTCGAGATCGTGCGTCGTGGCGAGCATCTCGGCGAGTTCGAGCTCAGCATGCCGGGCGAGCACAACGTACTGAACGCCCTGGCGGCCTTCGCCATCGTCGACGAGCTTTTTGTCGAACACGACACCGTCAGGCATGGACTGAGCACCTTTTGC
This sequence comes from Pseudomonadota bacterium, assembly GCA_022361155.1. Taxonomy (NCBI): domain Bacteria; kingdom Pseudomonadati; phylum Pseudomonadota; species Pseudomonadota bacterium. The sequence goes on along the minus strand of JAKSBK010000222.1, from coordinate 12,040 downwards.
GGCGTCCAGCGCCGGTTCACCGTGCTGGGAGCGATCGACGATGTCACGATCGTCGACGACTACGGGCACCATCCGGCCGAAGTGCGCGCCACGCTCCAGGCCGCTCGCAGCGCGTACAGCGGGCGGATCGTCGTGGCCTTTCAACCCCACCGCTACACCCGGACACAGGCCCTGTTTCAGGAGCTCACCCGGTGCTTCGGGGACGCGGACCTGCTGCTGCTTACGGAGGTGTACGGGGCCGGGGAGCAGCCGATCGCGGGCGCGTCAGCGGAGCGTTTGGCGGCTGCTATCCGCGAGCAAGGTCACAGGGCCGTGCATTACGTGCCTGCCCGCGAGGAGCTGGCCCCGGGGCTCGCGGCGCGCGTTCAACCGGGCGATGTGGTCATCACCTTGGGCGCGGGAGACGTCACCAAGACGGGCCCCGAGCTGCTCGAGCTGCTCCGGCGGCGGGTCGAGCACGCTGCCACCGTGACGGGGCTGCCTATTCTGAGCTGATTTCGAGCTGCTGCCCGTCCCGAAAGTCCGGACCGCGCCGGGACGCCGCCGGGTCATCGTTGGGCCGTCCGGTCTCGCCCAGCTTGTTCTTGGACGGCGCCTTTGCCCCAAAAACTGGACGAACGGCCGCGCCACTGATGAAACGGGCTCATGGGTTTGTCACGCCGGCGGCACGCGCGGCGGCGCGGGACGGCTGCGCCCTCGCCCCCGCGTCGCAATCGTCGCAAGCCCAACCATCCCCGCAAGCAAGCCGTGAGCGTGCCAGCGCGGGTGCGTTGGGCACAGCGGCGCGAGCGACTCGCCGCGGTTGGCCGGCGGCTGCGGCGGCCGGCAACCGTGGTGGGGTGGGGGCTCGCGGTGGCCGCGGTCGGCTGCGCGGTGTTCGCCTCGGCCAGGTTCGTAGAGCAGTATGTGCGCCGATCGCCGCACTTTCGCACCGACGTGATCCAGGTGTCGGGTCTCAGGCACCTCGATCGGGCCGGCGTGCTGCGAACGGCAGGCCTGGAAGTGGGGCAGAACATTTTCGCGACGTCACCCGAGATCGCGGAGGAGCGGCTGCGGCGTCATTCCTGGATCGCCTCGGTCGAGGTTCGTAGACGCCTGCCGGACAGCTACCGGATCCGGTTGCGAGAGCACCGGGCCGTGGCCCTGCTCGCGCTGGAAAAAACCTACCTGGTGGCGGACGACGGGACGGTGTTCAAAGCGCTAGGCCCAGGCGACCCGGCCGACCTGCCTCCCATCACAGGGGTCGACACCCAGCGCCTTGCCAAGGATCCTGCCCTCAGAACCTCGGTGCTGCTCAATGCAGTGGCCCTGCTTCACGACTACCGCGAGGCGGGGCTATGGCGCCGCCAGCCCATCGCCGAAATCCATATCGAGCCCGATCGCAGCCTGTCCCTTCATGTGGGGGACGGACCCACCCACGTGCGGCTTGGCAAGCGTCCCTTCCGCCGCAAGCTGCGCCGCCTGCGCAAGGTGCTCGACCAGCTGCAGCGGAACGAACGGCATGCAGCCTATGTCTACCTGGACAATCAACGTCGGCCCGACCGCGTCACTGTCAGGCTGCATCAGGGCAACTAGTTGCTGCGTTGCTGTATTCTCCCCGGAATACCGGCTCATGGTTGCGCGCCGGCCATCGGCCTCGGGGTGCAAGTTTTTTGGCCCGCCGATCCAGGCCGTGTATTCGTCGAGAAGGGCCTCGTGCCGGGAGTGTGAGACGAATGCCGGAACACGAACTCATTGCGGGCTTGGATATCGGCACCACCAAGGTGTGCGCGATAGTGGCCGAGCAGACCGAGGACGGTATCGACATCATTGGCATCGGATCCGTCCCGTCCAGAGGGCTCAAGAAGGGGGTCGTGGTGAACATCGAATCCACGGTCCAGGCCATCCGATCCGCCATCGACCAGGCGGAAACGATGGCCGGCTGCGAAATCGGCACGGTCTACGCGGGCATCGCCGGCTCCCACGTACGGGGGATGAACAAGGAAGGAGTCGCCGCCATTTCCGAGCGCGAGGTCAGCGAACAAGACGTCCAGCGTGTCCTGGAGCAATCCAAGGCTATTCCGCTTCCAGGCGACCGGCAGGTACTGCATGTGCTGCCGCAGGAGTACATCGTCGACGAGCAAGACGGCATCCGAGAGCCCGTGGGCATCAGCGGCGTGCGGTTGGAGGCGAGGGTCCACCTCGTGACGGCGGCGAACGCAAGCGTGCAGAACATCATCAAGTGCTGCCAACGCTGCGATCTCGACGTGGCCGAGGTGGTGCTCGAGCCGATCGCGAGCGCCGAGGCAGCGCTCTCGGAGGACGAGAAGGAAATCGGTGCCGTGCTGATCGACATCGGCGGAGGCACCACGGACGTCATCATCTTCATCAATGGAGCGGTGGTGCATACCAGTGTGATCCCCATTGGTGGCATCAACCTGACCAACGATGTCGCCACGGGCTTGCGGACACCCATCGCCGAGGCCGAGCGCATCAAGATAAAGTACGGCTGCGCCGACTCGAGCATGATCGACGAGGAGGAGACCATCGAGGTGCCCTCGGTGGGCGGTCGCGCGCCACGCTCGCTGCCGCGCCAGGTCCTATCCAATATCGTCGAGCCGCGGATGGAGGAGATCCTCTCGGCGATCCACCACGTCATAGCGGAGACAGGCTACCTGGAGATGCTGTTTTCCGGCGCAGTGATCACGGGGGGCACGACGCTGCTGGACGGCACCTGCGAGCTCGCGGAGAAGATCCTGGGCGTGCCGGTGCGCCGAGGCTCGCCCGCCGGGGTTGGAGGCCTTGTGGACGTCGTGCGCAGTCCCGCCTTTGCGACCGGGGTCGGCTTGGTCAAGTACGGCGCCGGCAAGGTGCGCGAGACGCCGGGCAAAGAGCTGGTAGTGCCTATTCAATCCGGATGGGGGCTGCGCTTGGGCAGTTGGCTGAGAGAAGTGTTTTGAGCGTTCAGGCGGCTCGCGCCGTCTAGCGCGCAGCCCGGTCGGGGTGCTCCGGCCTCCCTCCGGCGCAGCATAACGGGACAATCGGCAGGACGTTCTTGGAGGATACACTGATGGCAATCTCGATCGACATCGCAGATGACGCGGATCTGCAGGCTCGCATCAAGGTGGTAGGCGTTGGAGGTGGTGGCGGCAACGCGCTGAACACCATGATCAACAGTGGGCTTGAGGGGGTCGAGTTCATTGCCGCCAACACCGACGTTCAGGCACTGAGCACGAATCTCGCGACGACCAAGCTGCAGCTTGGGACGAGCTTGACGCGGGGTCTGGGCGCCGGAGGCAACCCGGACATGGGACGCAAGTCTGCGCTCGAGGACGTCCAGCGCATTGCCGACGCGCTTCAAGGCACCGACATGGTGTTCGTCACTGCGGGCATGGGGGGCGGCACGGGCACCGGCGCAGCACCCGTGATCTCGCAGATCGCCCGCGATCAGGGGGCGCTCACGGTGGCAGTGGTCACCAAGCCCTTCATGTTCGAGGGACGCAAGCGCAAGCGCTTCGCCGATACCGGCATGGAAGAGCTGATCGAGGCGGTGGACACCATCATCACCATTCCCAACGAGAAGCTGCTCCAGTTCGCGGACGACGATCGATCCTTGCTCGATACTTTCCGGCGCGCCGATGACGTGCTGGTGCAGGCAGTGCGCGGCATCAGCGATCTGATTCTGCACTCGGGCATGATCAACGTGGACTTCGCGGACGTCAAAACCATCATGAGCTCGACGGGTCGCGCTCTCATGGGGTCCGGCGTGGGTCGCGGCGAGCGCAGGGCCACGGACGCGGCCGAGATGGCGATCAACTCGCCGCTGCTAGAGGATGTGTCGGTGGATGGAGCCACCGGCATCCTCATCAACTTCACGACCGGCCTCGATATCCGCCTGCGGGAAATCAACGAGGCCGCCGGCTTGATACAGCAGCTGGCCAACGAGGACGCGCACATTATCTTCGGCATGGTCAACGATCCGGACATGACCGATCTGGTGAAGGTGACCGTGATCGCCACGGGCTTCGACGTGGAGCAGGCCCCCGCCGACGTGCACGCCGCGCGCCAGGACGGCTTCTCCCTGGCGCATTCGACCCGCAGAGCCCAGGCTCGCTCGGCGCAGCAGGCTCGACCAGCCGATCGGGGCGCCCGCCCGCCCACCCCGAGCACCTACAGCAGACAGCGGGCCAGCGAGGTGAACGTGCCGCTCGGAACCGAGGTCGAGAGTTCGCCAAAGGCAGCCCCGAAGCGTGCCTTCGGCCCGACGGCGCTGCACGACGAAACCGTGCTCGACATCCCCGCCTATCTGCGCAGAAGTGCCGGCGGCGAAACGAGCGGTTGGTAGTCACTGGCACCCGAGGCCGGCGCGCCGCAGGCGGGGCTTGGGCGGGGCTTGGCGCGTGTTGCTGGCTCTGGATGACCGGGCTAGGCTTGACCGGTGTCTTCACCGGCGGCCATTACCCAGGCGCCTCGGGTCACGTGGACCTACGAGGACTATCGGCTCATGCCCGATGACGGGCAACGCTACGAGGTGATCAAGGGGAAGCTGTTCGTGACGCCAGCCCCAAGCACCACACACCAGAGGGTGTCAAAACGCATTCAGCTGGCACTCATGCTTCAGATCGAGGAGCGAGGACTCGGTCAAGTCTACAATGCGCCGGTAGACTTGATCTTCTCGAACACGACCACCGTCCAGCCGGACTTGCTGGTGGTTCGCAAGGAGCGGGAGGCGTTCATCACCGAGCGCGGGATTGAGACCGCGCCGGACATCGTGATCGAAATCCTGTCGGACAGCACCCGGAGCACCGATCGCGAGCGCAAGTTCAAGCTCTACGCCGAGCGAGGGGTGCGCGAGTACTGGATCGTCGACCCGCACGAGCGGACCTTCGAGTTGTTCGTACCCGGAGATACCCAGTACGAGCTGCATGCACGCTTCGGTCCCGGAGATGAGGTGCGCTCCAGCGTCTTTGCGGTCACGCTGCAAGTGGATCGGGTGTTTCGACCCTGAAGGAGCCCTGTGGAGCGGCCATGGGTCAGCGGCTGACCATGCGCTACTACGCGCTCACCGGAGCGCTGAGCCTCTTCGCGTGCGATGGCATGGGGCGACCGGACCAGCGCACGAACAGCCCACCCCAATCGCATGAGACTGCCGCGAGCGTGCAGGAGAAGCCTGTTACCGGGCTGGAGCCGCCACCCCCGGGCGCGGTACACGACGTGCCTCGATCGGCCGCGGGGACAGCGTGCGAGCAGCCAGAGGGCTGCTATCGCCTGGCACTCGTGCGACAGCGACAGCGTAGCGCCGCAAGTCTGGCTCACGCGCTCGGGCTCTTCGAGCAGGCTTGCGAGCGAGGCCACTTGGAGAGCTGCTACGAGCTCGCCTTGATGTTACGTGACGGCGACGGTGTAAAGGTGGACGAAGCCCGCGCGCGCGGGCTGCTCGATCAAGCCTGCTTCGGTGGCCACCCCGCCGCCTGCGACCTACTCGGCCACTAGCTACCCCAATCCTCGCGTGGTCAACGCCGGTCAGTCCCCGCGCGCGCTCGGTCTGACGCTCAGCAAGGCCGCCCCTTTGAGGCGTTACGTGCGCTGGCCGGCAGCCTCCAGTAGCAGCAGCGCATCCTCGATGGCTGCGAGCTCTTCCTCGGCCCGCAGGCCGACGTCAGAAATGCCAAGCCCTACCACGCACTTCCCAGTTGCCGATGGTTCCCAGTTTCCGACAGCAGGGACCCGGGTCGGGCCCGGGTGATCTTCGCCGAGTAGAGGAGCGAGGCAGGTGCGGCCATGAAGCGAGCCACGAGCTCCTCTGTTGTATACTGAGTCCACGTGATCGCTTTGCGGACACTCCTTTGGACATGGGCCGCGGGTGGCGTACTCGCGGTGCAGGTCATCGCATGCGACGGCGGTGTACCGAGCCCGGTAGACCGCGGGCGGGCCGGGGCTCCCGGTTTGGCCGGGACCACGGGCGGCGTGAACGGCGTGGCGGGTAACGCCGGGAGCGCTGGCGTGGCCGGCGCGATCGACGCGGGCGCCGGCCTGGGAGGCACCGGGGGCGCCGGCGGTGGTACCGGGATGGCAGGATCGGCTGGTTTCGCGGGCGCCGGGATAAGCGGGACGAGCGGCGCCGCCGGCGCAGTTGGCGCTGGAGCCGGCGGGTCTGGGACGGCGGGTTTTGCGGGCAACGCCGGTGCGAGCGCGGGCAGCGGAGGAGCGGGTGGAGCAGCGGGCATGGCAGGCAGCGGCCCGCTCTCGCATGCGAAGGACATACAGCCCATCTGGGATGCCAGCTGCGTCACCCACTGCCATTCCAGGGACCCGCAGACCGTACCGGACGCGGGTCTGGAGCTGTGGCCGGACGGCTACCCCGCGATCATCAACGTCCCCTCGAAGCAAAGCGCCCTGGTCTTGGTCAAGCCAGGCAGTCTCACCGAGAGCTACTTGTGGCGGAAGCTCGACAACACCTTTGTCGCCGTCGGAGGCTCGGGCGAAACCATGCCTTTTGGTACCACGCTCCCGCAGGCCGAGCTCGCGAAGATCAGGCAGTGGATTCTGGACGGTGCCGCGCCCTGACGACTGAAGGCTCCATGGACGGCTTAGGGTATGACCAACCTTCAGACGAACGCGACCCCGTGTGCGGGATGATCGTGCGCGATTCGCCACATGGCGCGCGCCATGCGGGGCTCGAGTACCGCTTTTGTAGCCCAGGCTGCCTGCTGAGATTCAGAGCCGATCCCGGAAGCTACACCGGGGACGGGGCGTCCGTCCGAAGCACCGTGACGCCAGCTTCCGTCCGCGAGCACACCTGTCCGATGCACCCCGAGGTGCTCGAGCCTCGACCCGCGAGCTGTCCCAAGTGCGGCATGGCGCTCGAGCCGGTGCACGCTCCTGCGGCAGCCACAGCCGTCGAGTACACCTGTCCGATGCATCCGGAGATCGTGCGTGACGAGCCGGCCAGCTGTCCCCTGTGTGGCATGGCGCTCGAAGCGCGCAGCGTCGCGTTCGAGCCCGCCGAGGAAAACCCAGAGCTCGCTGACATGACGCGCCGGTTCTGGTTTGCGGCAACGCTGGCGCTGCCATTGCTGGTGGTCTCGATGGGCGACATGCTGCCCGGGCGACCCGTTTCCTTGCTCTTGTCTCTGCGCGCGCGCACGTTGATCGAGCTGGCGTTGGCCACACCGGTGTGTCTCTGGTCCGCCTGGCCCTTCTACGTGCGGGCCGTGCAGTCGCTCAGGCACAGGAGCCTCAACATGTTCACGCTGATCGGCCTCGGGGTCAGCGCGGCCTACGTTTACAGCCTGATCGCTGCGCTCCTGCCGGACATCTTCCCCGCGTCTTTCCGCAGACACGGCGAGGTGGCCGTGTACTTCGAGGCGGCGGGTGTGATCGTGATGCTGATTCTGCTCGGCCAGGTGCTCGAGCTGCGGGCACGCAGCCGGACCGGCCAGGCGATCAAGAAGCTGCTCGGGATGCAGGCCAAGAGCGCCCGGCGACTGAACAACGACGGCACCGAAGAGGATGTGCCACTCGAGGCAGTGCGGGCCGGAGACCGGCTGCGGGTCCGGCCGGGAGAGAAGGTTCCGGTCGATGGCGTGCTGCTCGAGGGCGGGAGCGCCCTCGACGAGTCCATGATCACGGGCGAGCCTATTCCCGTGGAGAAGCACGCAGGCGACGCGGTGATCGGGTCGACGGTCAACGCAACGGGCAGCTTTGTGATGCAAGCCGACAAGGTAGGTGCCGAGACGCTCCTTTCGCGAATCGTCGCCATGGTCGCCGAGGCGCAGCGCAGCCGTGCGCCCATCCAAAAGCTCGCGGACATGGTCGCCGGATACTTCGTGCCGGCCGTGGTCGGGATCGCAGTCCTGACCTTTGTGGTCTGGTCGCTGGTCGGTCCCGAGCCGCGCATGGCGCACGCGCTGATCAACGCGGTTGCCGTGCTCATCATCGCCTGCCCCTGTGCGCTCGGTCTCGCAACTCCCATGTCGATCATGGTGGCCACCGGCAAGGGCGCAACCATGGGGGTCTTGTTCAGAAACGCCGAAGCGATCGAAGTGTTGCGCCAGGTCGACACCTTGATCGTGGACAAAACGGGCACGCTCACCGAAGGTAAGCCCAAGCTGGTCAGCGTGGTGGCAGAGAACGGATGCGATGAGATTACCCTGCTGCGTCTGGCGGCGAGCCTCGAACGCGCCAGCGAGCATCCTCTGGCTGCCGCGATAGTAGACGAGGCGACAGCGCGCGGCGTCTCGCCTTCAAGCGCGGACGATTTCGAGTCGGCAGCCGGGCAAGGGGTCAAGGGCCGCGTGGACGACCGCCAAGTCGATCTTGGCAACCGGGTCCTGATGGACAGTCTTGACATCGGCGTGGTGCATCTCGAACCGGAGGCCGAACGACTTCGGGCTGACGGTCAAACCGTGATGTTTGTTGCCGTCGATGGCAAGCTTGCGGGCCTCTTGGGAGTGGCCGATCCGATCAAGGACAGCACGCCCGAAGCCATCCGCGCGCTGCTCAAGGAAGGCATCCGGGTCGTCATGCTGACCGGTGACAGTGCAACCACCGCCAAGGCCGTAGCAAAGAAACTGGGCATCGATGAAGCGGTGGCCGAGGTCTTGCCGGCTCAGAAAACAGACAAAGTCAAAGCGCTGCAGGCCGAAGGCCGCGTGGTCGCCATGGCGGGCGACGGCATCAACGATGCGCCCGCGCTTGCCCAAGCCCAGGTCGGCATCGCCATGGGTACAGGCACCGACGTAGCCATGGAAAGCGCGGGAGTCACCCTGGTCAAGGGCGACCTCAGAGGCATCGCACGGGCTCTTTCGCTGTCCCGGCAGACCATGCGCAACATCAAACAGAACCTGTTCTTCGCCTTCGTCTACAACGTGGCCGGCGTGCCGATCGCAGCAGGCGCGCTGTACCCCGCCTTTGGCTTGCTGCTATCCCCCATGATTGCCGCGGCCGCCATGAGCCTCAGCTCGGTGTCCGTGATCGCCAATGCGCTGCGACTGGGAGGACCCGTCCAAGAATGAGCTTCCCGAGAGATCCGACCAATCATCAGGCCGCGTGTCTTTCGAGCAGGAGCGACGCAGCCAACGACGTTTGGAGCCTGCGAAGTGGACAGGTTATGGTGTGGCGGGTCCGTAGCCTGGCTGCAGGGCCTGCGTAGCCACAGGAGCGACTCGATGTTGGAATTGGTCGATGTTGGTAGCCGCGTGCTCGATTCGTACCGTGGGGTTGCCCCCGATGATCTGCTCGAGGATCTGGTGGCGGAAGCGGAGTGCTTGCGGGGCGCGCGTGTCCTGCACGTCAACGCGACACCGTATGGCGGCGGCGTGTCGGAGCTGCTGCGCTCGGTAGTGCCTTTGCTCAACGATCTGGGTCTTGTCGCAGACTGGCGGATCATTCGGGGTGACGAGCGTTTTTTTCAAGTCACCAAGACGATGCACAACGGCCTGCAGGGAGCCCACGTGACCCTGACGGAAGCTCAGCAGAGCATCTACCTGGAAAACGCAAAGGAAAACGCTCGGGCCTTTGCCGAGCAGTACGATTTCGTGTTCATGCACGATCCGCAGCCAGCCGCCATCCTGTCGATGCGTGGCAAAGGCAACGCCCGCTGGGTCTGGCGCTGCCATATCGACACCTCCGAACCGAACCCCGAGGTGTGGACGTTCCTGCGCCCCTTTCTGTCTGATTACGACGCGGCAATCTTCACGATGTCAGACTTCGCGCCGCCCGATGTCCCGACCTCCAAAGTCGAGTTCATTCCTCCTGCGATCGATCCTTGCAGCCCCAAGAACCTACCCCTGGCCGAAGAAACTGCCCGCCATATCCTGGAGTGGCTGGGTGTGCGCGCAGATCGACCGCTGGTGACCCAGGTCTCGCGCTTCGACCCCTGGAAGGATCCCTTGGGAGTCGTGCAAGCCTACCGCCAGGTGCGCGAAGATATTCCCGAGCTGCAGCTGGTCCTCGCGGGTTCGCTCGCGCTCGACGATCCCGAGGGATGGGAAATCTGCCGGTCGATCCGCGCCGAAGCGGAGGGCGATCCCAGGATCCACGTGTTCACGAACCTGGTCGGTGTGAGCAACATCGAAGTGAACGCCCTGCAGCGGCTTTCGGACGTGGTGGTGCAGAAGTCCGTGCGCGAGGGTTTCGGTCTGGTGGTCTCCGAGACGCTGTGGAAGGGCACCCCCGTGGTCGCAGGCAGAGCCGGCGGAATTCCCTTGCAGATGGCCGATGGAGTAGGCGGCCTGCTGGTCGACGGCACCGACGCCTGCGCGGCGGCGATCCGCGCGTTGCTCGCAGAACCCAAGCGTGCCCACGCGCTCGCAGCTGCGGGCAAGGATCGCGTGCGAGAGCACTTCCTGACACCGCGCTTGGTGCTGAACCATCTGGAGCTCATGCGCGAGCTCGCCGGCGACCTGCCGTTGAGGCGACGTCCGAGCTGGCTGCGCAAGCACGATCCGGTATGCGGAATGGCGCTTGGGGAGCAGCCGGAGGCCACTGCTCGCTACGAGGGTGTCGACTATCGTTTTTGCTCGGCGCGCTGCCGTCTGGATTTTCTCGGCGCGCCCGAGCGCTACGCACGCAACCGCTAATCGAATGTGCCCTGAATGGTCGCCAGGTCGACGGTGAGCAGCGCGGTTGCGATCTGGTTCAACCCGTTTGGATCTCCTACCAGATGGAAGGTGCGATGGGTGTGCGACATGGAGGCGCCGGGGGCAAGCGCCGCGGCGGGCGATGACGACTCGAGCTCGTAGAAGGGCCCGAGCGGGGGCACACCGGGCATGGGCGGTCCATCGTTGTAGCTGTTGGACGCGTCGCCCTTGTAAGGGAACTTCTGCCGCTTCCACAGGGAGTTGACGTAGTCGGTCCTGCCCCTCGGTAGTGTGAACTGAACCAAGGTCAAGGCGCCGCTCGCCGCGTCGTAGCTTCCCATCACGCGACGGGCGCGCTGGGGAGACAAGCCGATCTTGCCACGCTGCTGGCCGTCGCCGCGGAAGAAGATGACGCCGTTGCGGATCTTCAGCCGGTCGGGAGGAACCTTGCCGAAGTAGGCATCGTTCACGATCGGGCCCAGCATGGCCTGTGGGCCCTTGCGGAAAGGCAGGACAATGGTGGTCTGAGGCGACGGCTGGTACATGCCAAGAATCCAGATCGACAACAGGCCGGTATTCTTCCTCCACCGCTGCTGGCCGGCATTGGTGATGCGGTTGACAGACTCGTAGGCCACCAGCTCCACACCCGGCGTAGGGGGAAGTTTGAGGTTGGTCCAGGCCTCCTGCTCGCTGAGCAGGCGAACCTCACGATCCACGAGCACATCAAAACGCGTCCCGGATTTGTTCAGGAGCTGGAACTGCCTGCGAAACGACACCCGGTCGGGAAGGATCTGCACCACCTCGAAGGGCTCCGTATCGAGCGGTGCCGGCGTGAACCAGGTCGCCAGATCGAACTTCGTTCCGGGCGCGAAGAAGATCGAGTACTGGCCGCCTTCCGGGCCCATCCAAAACCGGTCTTCGCCGCCGAACACATTGATATGCTCCTTGATCTGTCTCGACGCGATCAGCTCTCGGTTGATCCAGCCGAAGCTCAGTCCCCTTGCGTCGCCGGCCGTACTGGTCATCACGCGGCCTTGCCAGGCCGGCGAGACCGCCACCCGCGCCTTCATTAGCGGGTCTGACAGCACCACGAGCGATGGCTCGTACATTTGGAGGAAGTTGACGTCGTCGTCAAAAGTTCCCGCGGGCGCTGGAGCAGCGCCCCCCGCCACCGGAGGCGCCACGGTTCCCGCCACCGGAGGCGCCATGGTCCCGGCGGCCGGTGGCGCCGAAGTGCCCGCAGCCGGCGGGTCAGGACGTGGGATCCGTGTTGGACTGCTCCCGCCGCCGCACGCGAGCAAGACGGCTGCGCTAGCTGGTAGGAGCACGAAGCTTGCGCAACGGAGCAGGTCACGCGTAACTTCTCAAAAGGTGGTGGCGAGGAGAGGAGGGTAGGATCGCACAGGGTACAGAGCACTCAAGGAGCTTGGGCGCGGGCTTCGATGAGTGCGGGGAGAGCAGGGATACGGTTTTGGTTT
>JAKSBK010000221.1 GCA_022361155.1 Pseudomonadota bacterium | reverse complement strand
CGCGCAGCGCTGCTTCGAAGGCCCGAGCTCGAGGAGGGTGGCCCATGACGTCAAGGTAGCACTCCGTCTCTTTCCCAGTTGCCGGCAGCACGAAGTGAAACCCGTGCCTCCTCGCCGAGTGCTCCACGGTGAAAGCTGGGGTCAACTTGTAGTACCGAGCCCCGACCTCGCGCAGCGCCTTGACAAAACGCTCGAAGTTCTGCCGAGTGGGCATCAGCCACAGGTCGATGTCCTCGGAGAAGGTGGCGGCCCCGTACAGGATGCTCGCCTGTCCGCTGATCAGAAGCCACTTGACGTCATGGTGCTCAAGGCGCCGGAAAAAGCTTGCGATCATGCGCTGCCTGAGCATCCGGTAGTCGACGGCGCAGCTCCCACGCCCGTCGCAAACGCTCGGCGGGTGTGAGTTCTTGCCACGCCCTGGTCTTGAACGGCGAGAGCGCGTCTTGCAGCTCGAGCGGATCTGCCTCCGCCGCGTCCAATCCTGGGCTCACATCTGCCACGACTACATCCTAGGTCATAAACCGTGCTGTTCAAGATGACCGTCCGAGGCGCATCTTCGCTCTTGTGGCAACTAGTGCCTCGCCACAGGAATCCTGGTTGGTTGGCCCCAGCCCTGGCGCCCGCTGGCGGCGTTGGGACCTCCTCGAATATGCGCTGCACCGCATTGAAATGAACCGCAGTCTTCGTCGGTCCGCCTTGCCAGCGAGCCCCACTGCAGGCCCCAACCAACCAGGATTCCTGTGGCGAGGCACTAGTGGAAAGCGCTAGAGCCCCGATTCGGCCGGCGCCATTGCTGCTATCCTGAGATCGTGTCAACGGTCGCCGCCAAGCTGGACGAGCTGCGAGAACGTCTGCGAGCAAGCAACCAGATCCCGGAAGGTGTCGAGCTCATCGTGGTTTTTGGCTCGGTGGCCCGTGACCGGCCGCGCCCGGACAGCGATCTGGACGTCGCCGTGCTCGGCGGTGGATTCTGGGCTCTCTCGGCTTGAGCGGCCACCGTCCTACTTTGAGTAGGATGGTGTCTTGACCCCGGGCCGGTGATCGCTTCATAATCAGTTGATGGTGGCCCAAAAGGTCAGCATTACGGTGGCAGCGGAGTTGATGCGCTGGGCCAAGAGCGCTGCAAGGAAACGGCGGACCACGCTGTCTGCTTTCGTTGCCGAAGCGCTCGAGCAGCAACGGCGGCATCAGGCGCGAGAGAAGTACCTGAAGAAGGCACTTGCAGGCATCCCCGAAGCCGAGCTCGACCGAAAGACTGCCCAGGCGTACGGGGATATCTTCGGTGAAGCGGACGCGGCGGAGTGATCGGAGCCACCTTCGACACGGGCGCTCTGATCGCGCTGGAAAGGCTCGACCAGTCCATGGCCATCCGGCTCCGAGTCCTGCACCAAGCGCGGATGCCCATCACCATTCCCGCATCCGTGATCGCGGAATGGTGGCGAAAGGGTCACGGGCAGCAGGCTATTCTCGACATTGGCCGAGTCGAGCCCCTCACCGAGGAGATCGCCAAGGCGGCCGGGGAGGCGCTGCGAAACGTGCGGGGCGCAGCGGCCATCGACGCAACCGTTATGGCGTCGGCAGCAGCTCGCGGTGATCGCGTCTTTACTTCGGACCCAGCTGACATGCAGCGACTGCAAGCCCATTTCCGATCGGTCGTTGACATCATTCCCGTATAGCCGTTCGGTTCCTGCGCTCGGTCCCGGTTCGGTCCCCGTCCGCTGCCTATGGCATCTCGGTAGCACGGAAGGCTGCTCATGGTTGCTCCGGATCCACATGATAAAGATAAAGTTGAACTCAATATTAATGTCATGCCGAAGCGGCACACGGTGACGATGGTAGAGTTGCGCGAGCGCGCCGAGGAAATCGTACGCGCTGTGGCGGCCGGCAAGAGCATGGTCCTCACGTATCGAGGCAAGCCGGCGCTGCGGCTCGAGCCCTTGGAGCGGCCGTCGGTATCCGAGGAGGATCCGTTCTACAGCTTGGCGGAGCTCGCAGATGATGACGGCGAGGCCTTAAGTAACGAGGCTATCGAAGTAACGAGGCTATCGACGATATCGTCTATGGGTAACCGTTCGCCGCGACGACGGCTTCCCAGGCCGCTTTCTGGGCGGCTTTCGTCCTCGGCCTCGCCCTGCGCTGCAGCTGAATTCCAACCGCAGACGGTTAGGGCCCGCGGAAGAATAACTCGTGTGTTTCGGTGAGGACTGGGCCCCGCTGGCGAGGCGCGACGACGAGGAGTATTGGGGATACTTCGAGAAGGAGCAACATAGCCGGCGGTGGTCAGAACCGGCGAAATGGATGAGTTATTCTTCCGCGGGCCCTTAGTACTCCTCGGGCGATTCCTGCTGGCGCGCTCGCCCAGAAAACCGCCAGAAGACCCGACTCCCAGGGACCTGAACGGTGATGTATGGCACGTGAGGTGTTCGTCGACACGAGCGGCTTCTACGCCCTGCTCGTGAGGGCCGATCCCCGGCACGAGGCCGCGGCGCAGGTTATGCAGCGGGCACGGAAACGCAAGGCTGCACGGCCGCAGCCGATCGCGCTATTCTAGAATCGGTCCACAACTTCGGACTGGACAACACGTGGTGGAGCTGCGCGGGAAACGGATCTTGGTAACGGGCGGGGCCGGCTTTCTTGGCAGGGCCCTCGTCGAGGGCCTTCGCGGCGCCGGCCCCGGCGAGGTGATCGTTCCGCGCTACCGAGACTGCGATTTGGTGGAGCAGAGCGCCGTCCGTAGCCTCTACGCCGAGACGCAGCCCCAGGTCGTGTTCCACCTGGCGGCGCGCGTCGGGGGCATCGGAGCCAACCAGCAGAATCCAGGCAGGTACTTCTACGAGAACATGATGATGGGCGCCAACATCATCCACGAAGGCTGGCGCGCTCGGGTAGCGAAGATCATCAATGTCGGAACGATCTGCGCCTATCCCAAGTTCGCCGCGGTGCCGTTTCGGGAGGAGGCCCTCTGGGATGGCTACCCCGAGGAGACCAACGCGCCCTACGGCATCGCAAAAAAGAGCCTGATCGTGATGGCTCAAGGTTACCGCCAGCAGTACGGGCTGAACGCCATCTCCCTGCTGCCCGTGAATCTGTACGGGCCTCACGACAACTTCGACCCGGAATCGAGCCACGTTATCCCGGCCCTGATCCGCAAATTCGTCGAGGCCAAGGCGCAAGACCGCGACGACGTCGTCTTGTGGGGCGATGGAACGCCCACCCGTGAGTTCATGTACGTGGAGGATTGCGCCGAAGGCCTGCTTCTGGCTGCGCAGCGCTTCGATGGCCCCGAGCCCGTCAATCTTGGTGCTGGCTTCGAAATCACGATCAAGGAGCTCGCGGAGCTGATAGCACGGCTGACGGGCTTCCAGGGCAACATCCGCTGGGACACGTCGCGCCCCAACGGTCAGCCGCGACGCATGCTGGATGTCTCGCGAGCCAAGGAGCTGTTCGGGTTCACGGCGAAGACTCCGTTCGACGCGGGCCTCGAGCGCACCATCGCATGGTATCTTGACCAGCCTCGAAGCAACCCATGACCAGTCCCCCTGCACCCAAGGTCGCCCTGATCACGGGCATCACCGGCCAAGACGGAAGCTACCTGGCCGAGCTCTTGCTCGAGAAGGGCTATGTAGTGCACGGCGTCATCCGCCGCTCGTCGAGCTTCAATACCGCCCGGCTCGACCACATCTACCAAGACCCGCACGAACACGGCGCCCGGCTGTTTCTGCACTATGGCGACCTCAACGACGCCACTTCCATCAACACGATCCTGCGCAAGACGAAACCCGACGAGGTGTACAACCTCGCGGCCCAAAGCCACGTGCGCGTCAGCTTCGATGTCCCCGAGTACACCGCCGAAATCACGGCCGTCGGCACCGTGCGCTTGCTCGAGGGCATGCGTGAAGTTGGCATCCGCCCCAAGTTCTACCAGGCGTCGTCATCGGAGCTCTACGGCAAGGTGCGAGAGGTGCCTCAGAGCGAAACAACGCCCTTCCATCCCCGCAGCCCCTACGCCGCCGCCAAAGCCTACGCCTACCACATCACGCGCAATTACCGCGAGGCCTACGGCATGTTCGCGGTCAACGGCATCCTGTTCAACCACGAGAGCCCGCGCCGCGGCGAGACCTTCGTCACGCGCAAGATCACGCGCGCCCTCGGTCGCATCAAGCGCGGCCTGCAGGACAAGCTTTTCCTGGGCAACCTCGAGGCCGAACGCGACTGGGGCTTCGCCGGCGATTATGTCGAGGCCATGTGGAGGATGCTCCAGCACGACCAGCCCGACGACTTCGTCATCGCCACCGGCGAGACCCACTCCGTACGGGAGTTTCTAGAGCTCGCCGCACGGCACGCCGAAGTCGACCTTCAAGACAGGGTCGAGATCGACCCCAGGTACTTCCGGCCGGCCGAGGTGGACCAGCTGCTTGGCGACGCCTCGAAGGCTCGGCGTGAGCTCGGCTGGAAGCCCCAGGTCAGTTTCAAGGGCCTGGTGACCATGATGGTGGACGCGGACCTCGAGGCGGCCGACCGGGAGCGCAAGGCGGCCTCCTGACGTTGGCGCACGCGCCACACAGGGGGCAGGCACTCGCCACGGTTCTGCGAAGCCGCCGATCTACCGATCGAGCGCAAGCCATTGAATTCCTGCTGGAAGTAGTCGGTAGACCCGGGCCGCGCTCCGTGTCGACGCTATCGACACGTTGCACGAATATGTCGACAAAACTTAGAATCATCGACATATGTCCTGGTCACCTCACAGACCGTACAACGACCTGCCAGCACTGCCGCCGCCCGTCGATCTGGAAACACGAGCCGTCCTCAAGGCCTGCATCGAGGCGATGGCTAGCAGCCTGCCCCGGTGCCGGTTTGCCGCTAGTCCCTACTCCTCGTCGCCTTCCTCGAGCCCGTAGCCCCGGGGCAAGTGG
>JAKSBK010000220.1 GCA_022361155.1 Pseudomonadota bacterium | reverse complement strand
CGCCCGACCCGGATGTGGACATCTGCTACGAGCCGAGCGGCGCCGTGATGATGCGCTCGGGCTCGGGACGCTTCTTGTGGAGCGTAGCCGGCGTAACCACGGGCGTGATCTTCAACGTGGATCGCAAGGTGGGCGGCGTCATCAAGGGTGTGTCTCGCCGGATCGTGTTCCCTCTGGGCGGCACCGCAAGGCTGCTGAAATGAGCAACGCGGTTGAAATGAGCAACGGCGCCGAAGGAAGGAGGCTGTTCGGGTGAGTCGAAGCTCTCGCAGTCGAAGCCGGCAGCGCTGCAACCGATCCGGGTTCACCGTGATCGAGGTCATGATGGCGCTGGCTGTCATGGTGGTGGGAGCTACCGCGCTCGTCGGGCTGCAGCAGCTCACGACGCGCGCGAACACGACGTCGCGTGAAATGTCGACTGCGACGCAGATCATGCAGACCTGGCTCGAGCGGCTCAAGCTGGACGCGCTGCAGTGGAACGCAGCCAACGTGCTCACGAACACCGACTACCTGCAAACCGTGGACGGCACCTGGATCGTACCGAGCGTGGTGGGCACCCAGTCACCTGCGTTCGACCATTGGGGTCGGGACCTCGCGCCCATCGTCGATGCCAACACGCGCTTTTGCATGAGCTACCGGCTCACCTGGGTGTTCAGCGGTGAGGCCATGCGGGCGGACGTACGCGTCTACTGGCCAAGAAAGGCCCAGGGGGCACACCTCGCCACCGACTTTGCGAGCTGTGGTCCGAGCGCCCAGGCCAACCTCGCGCCGGGCACGGCCACCGCCGCCAGGTACCACGTCATCTACGCCTCCGACGTGCTGCGCTGGACACCTTTGAGGACGCTATGAACGCCAAGCCCCGCGGCATACGCAGCGCCGGTTTTTCGATGCTCGAGCTGATGGTCGCGCTCACGGCCGGGGCCATCGCGGTCTCGTCGATCTACTATGTGGGTGCCGCGTCGAGCGACCACTTCAAGAACGAGGGCAGGCTCTCGCAGCTGCAGACATCGCTGCGGATCGCAATGAAGCAGGTCACACGCGACCTGGCTCGCGCCGGCTTTCTTGCGACGCCCGATGCCGCCATCGATCAGCGCTGCTTGACGAGCGGGAGCGCGGTGGCTGTCGAGCACTCCAACAACGCGGACAACGCGCTGGTCGATCCCACCGGTGAGCACGGCGTCGAGGCGGACCGCATCACCCTGCTCGGCAACTATGTTACGTCGGACCAGTACCTGATTCAGTCGATCTCGACCGACGGCACGATCCTCTACCTGCAGCGCGATTGGCAGGCTTTTCGCCGCATGTTCACGAAGTGGTGGGAAACCCCGCCCGCACCCGACACGGTGGATTCCGGCGCGGTGCAGGATGTGTTCCGCAAGGATCGCATGCTGCGCATCGAGACCATCACGGGCGACAAGTTCTTTGTCCAGGTCGCTGCCACGCCGGCGGTCATGCCGAGCACTGCGACCGATCCGCTCGCGGTGACCATCACTGTGCCCAACTTGGGCTCGCTGCCGGTCGGCACGGCCTGCCTCGGCGGCCTCGGCGGTGGCGCCACGGTCGCGCCGCTGGCTCGGATAGAGTACCGCGTTCAGGCAGCGAGCGGCGAAGCCGACACCGGCAACAGCGCGGTTACGGGCAGCTACACCCACCTGGTACGGCGGGAGCTCAACCCCACATCCACGGCCGAGCTCACCACCGACATCCCGGCCCGGGTCGTGCTCGAAAACGTGGTGCACTTCAACGTCGAGTGGGTCGAGGATCAGGCCGCCGGATTGGGCACGGCCCCGACCTTGGTCGCCACTCCTACCATCAACCAGGTCCAGGATCTGCGCAGCGCCATAGTCACCATGTCCGTGCGCAGCCCGACCCAGGACGGGCGCTTTCGCTGGATCGCGCGCGCCGCGGGTGCGCCGCTCTCGCGCTTTCGTTTCGACGCCGCACGCCCCGGTGCGGCCCGGGTTCGCACCCTGCGGGCTCAGGTGCTCCTGCCCAACATCGCATACCTCGGCTTCAGGTGATCCGCATGCGCCCACCAACACAAGTACGAGCCCCTGTAGCTGGCGAAACGTCCCTCCGGTATGGACGCCCGAGCGGTCGCCGCCGGCGTAACAAGCGGCAGCAAGGGGCCGCCATGATGCTGGTCATGATGGTGCTCCTGGTGACGACGGCGGCCGCAACCATGGCCGTGACCTCGACCAATTCGGAAATGCGTGCCTCGGGTCACAGCCGGCAGGCCTTGCAGACCAAGTACCTGGCGGAAGCCGCGCTGATCGCAACCGTGCACCTGGTCGACGAGGTGGGTCCGCGCGCGCTGCTGCACGCCATGAGCCTATCCGACCCGCCGGACATGAGCGTGTTCAACGAGCCTGATTTCACGGATCAGACCATCGACACGGCGAGCGGCACCTACAAGAAGGAAAGCTACCGGCTCTATATGAGCGACTACGACTCCAGCCTGGTCGGCTCGGGCGTGCCGCCGGTCGAAAACAAGACCTGCGCATCGGGCGAAATCGGCTCGCTTGGGCCCTGCCAAGCCTATACGCCCTGGTTCGCGATCGACATCAACGATCAATACACCTTCTCGGGCGTGGTGGCCGGGCGCCGTGTCGACGGCCATGGGTCGCTGCAGTACATGCGGGCAACCTATACGGCGCGGGGGCGGACACTGGTGGCCGGCGACACCGGGGACAGCGGCGACAGCGACTACGATTCGAGCTCGGGTCGCCGCGGCTACCACGAAGGCGCGTCGGACGCGCGAGCCTATGCGGTCTCGGGGCCCTTTGCGAAATGACGGTGTGAAGGTGATGGGAATGAAGCTACTTGGCAAAGGACGTTTGTTGGAGGCATGGACCCTGGCCGGCGTGCTCGCGCTTGGAAGCCTGGCGTTTGGGAGCAGCGCGCTCATAAACAAGGCGCAGGCAGAAACGCCCGACGTGCGCAACATCAAGTCCGTGATGATGCTCGTCGTCGACACCTCCGGCTCGATGGAACGGGTGGCCGGGTGCACCTGTACTTCGCCCAGCTGCGTGGAGTGCGAGCCGGACTGCAGCGCGAACCAAAAGAACCGTTGGGCCACCGCGCTCGAGGCGTTGACCGGGAGCTATACGAGCTTCAGCTGCACCGAAAAGGCGCGCACCGCAGCCAACGGCATGACCTACGACATCGGCTACTTCATTCCCCATCACGATCCGCCCGGTTCCGGCCAAAACAGCGACGGCATCCTCGATTCGTACTCGGGCCAGGTCAAGTTCGGCCTGATGACCTTCGACGGCATGGCCACCTGGTACGGGGAGTCGCCCATGGTGACCGAAGCCAGCTGGTCGGACTCGGACAGCGCCAGCGAGGAAGGCATGTGGTCGTACGCGGGCGCCAAGACCTTCAAGTACCCGGGCTGCACCACGGATTACAAGATGGACACGGGTGCCCGCGACAGCTCGGGCGATGAGGGCAAGTTGATCTCGGTGGGAAGCGACTCCGATGACCTCGCTACCATCAACTCCAACATTCAAAGCACCTTGCTGTCGGTGCGGCCCTTTTCGGGAACCCCGATCGCGGCGGCTCTGGACGATGTCTACTACTACTTCGAGAACCACGCCCACGTAAAAAGCGGCAGCGATGCCTACTACGGCTGCCGCAAGCGCTATGCCTTGCTGTTGACCGACGGGGTGCCGGATCCAGACTACCGGGACCTCGGTTGCAACACGCCGGGCTATAGCTGCCCCTATCCGCTGGCTGACGACGCTGCCGCCTACCTGCGCTGCGGGTCGGGCACCACCAGCTGCAGCTCGTCCACGGGGCCGCTCGAGAAGCTCTTCGTAATAGGCTTCTCGGCAGCGGACCAAAGCGTCAGGGACACACTCGATTCGCTGGCGTCGAATGGCGGAAGCGACCAGGCGCTGTTTGCCGACAACCTGAGCGAGCTCAGGAGCGCGCTCGCCACCACACTCGATCAAGGCGTGCACGAAACCACCTCACGCTCGACGCCCGCGTTTGCCAACAGCGTGAGCGGTGCGGCCGCCATGCAGCAGTTCCAGGTCAACGCGGGCTTCGTGGTGGGCTCCGGCAGCGACCCGTGGCAGGGGTTTCTGGAGCGGCGGCGCTTCGTGTGCAGCGGAACCAGCATCAGCGAGCCCTCGCTCTCGAGCGAGGACCGCTTCCACGAGGTGCTGAACAACCGGAGCACGTCGCGCAACCTGTGGACGGTCAAGCCGGCGGGCTACTCGCAGGACGCCCACATGTGGAAGGGCCTGACCACCGCCCCATGCGGCACGAGCGGCTGCAGCAACGTGGACTTCACCAACTCGAACATCGCGCCCCAGAACCTCGGCCTGAACTCGTGGGAGACCTCGCGTCGCAACACGATCGTCAACTGGGTGCATGCCAACTCGTCGAGCAACCGCTCGGACAAAAAGCTCGGCGACATCTACCACTCCTCGCCAGTCGCCGTAGGCCCGCCCCAGTTCGACAGCGCCGACCACTCCTATAACCTGTTTCGGCGCAAGCTCGCGGTACGCAGCCGGCCCCACACGCTGTACGTGGGCTCGAACGACGGCATCCTGCATGCCTTCGCGCTCGACAGCTACCCCGTGGACTCGAGCGACACCGCGCACACAAGCACCACCTACAACCCTGGAGAAGAAATGTGGGGCTTTGTTCCGCCGCTCGTGATGGCCAAGCTCGACGCAGCCGTGGATTCGCATCAGTTCCTGGCCGACGGCACCCCGGTGGTCAAGGACGTGTACTTCTCGCGCACGCCGGGCTCGACGCCAAGCCCCGACGACTACCACAGCGTGCTCGTAACGGGCCTCAGGGGTGGAGGCAAGGGTTTTGTGGCACTGGATGTGACCGACCCGGTCGATCCCAAATTCCTGTGGCAGTTCACCCACACTTTCACCGAGCCCTGCTACGAGTGCGACACCGACTTCAGCGAGGAGCTCGACGAGGGGACAGGCTGCGGCGGTGGTGGAGAAGAGGACAATCGCTGCTCCGAAGACGACAACGACGAAGACGATGAGGAGGGCGAAGAGGGCGGTGGCGGCCCATGCCCCGGCAACGGCGAGCGCTCGTACCTGGGCCTCACCTACGGTCAACCCGCGCTGGCGCAGGTGCTTGTCAACTACAACAGCACGATCCAGGAGCGTGCGGTCGCGATCCTGCCCGGCGGCTTGGGCGAGCTTGAATCGAGCTCCAGCTGCAACACCTACCGCGCCGGCACCTCGGTTTGGCAGAGCCACTCTTCGATCGACCGCGAGACCGACACCTACGGCTCGCTCACGAACCATCGCAGCCAGGCCCGGTGTTGGAAGGACGACGGACGCTCCGTCTACATCGTCGATGTCGAGACAGGCACCGTGCTCAAGCACATCGACGAGCGGGTTTTCACAGCGCCTCTTTCCGGGTCGGTATCGGTCTTTCCGGGCGAGGTCGGCACCGTGGCCACGCGCGCTTTCGTGACCGACCAGGACGGCATTGTCTGGCGGATCGACCTCACGGGCAGCGACCCCGTGAAGACCGATCCCACCCTGGGCTGGACGGCACGCCCCTTTCACGACATCTACTACAACGCCGCCTGGAACGCGGGTTACCCAACCTACGAGCGACCCGCGATAAGCGTCGACAGCAGGGGCCGGGCCGTGGTCGTGGTGGGCACGGGTGACACCGATGATCTTGCCACGACCAAGGCCCACCGCGTGGTGTCCCTGACCGAGCGGCTCGATCTCAACGCGGACGGCACCATCGATCTCAACGACACGCGGGCAGCAATCAACTGGACCAAGACGCTCGCCAGTGGAGAGTCGGTAACCGGACCGGTCGAGTTGTTCGACGGCAATGTCTACTTCTCGACCTTCAAGTCCACGACCGGAGGCAGCTCGTGCGACTTCGGCCAGAGCTACGTCTACGCATACGACTTCATCGACGACGACAGCAGCTCGCCCCCGGGGCCGGTAGCCACCGCGGGAGTGGGCGGCCTGGTCGGTTCTGCCCACACGAACAAGCTCTTCATGGGTGTGGGCATCACCAAGAGGCCACAGTGCTTTGACACCACCACTATCAGCGACCCCTACCTCGGTGGCAACCGCGCGGCGATCCCCACGGCTGCCGCTTCCAACTTCGAGCTGGTGCTGAACGCCGGCGGCGACAGCAGCGCGGACAAAGGTGGCGTGATCAAAACGGAGTCCATGTCCCTGCCCACGCCCGCCAGCGTCACGAAAATCCAATCCATCGCCGGTAGCGTCGATTAGCTGACCAGGATCGGAGGACCCTGTGCCCATACGCCCTGCCCCGATTGCCGTGAGCCTCGCTTTGGCCGCGTCGGCCCTCGCAGTCGGTTGCGCCAAGCCCAAACGCGAGCCGCCCCAGGTCAACAAGCTGCTGGAGGTCGCCGGCCAACCGTCGCTGGCCGAGGTCGTGAGGAAACGCACGCTCTACGATGCCGAAGGCAATCTCTTACCCTCCGAACAGGTGCTGTCCGGTCTGACGCTTCCGCGCGGCCTCACGCGCAAGCGTGCGATGAGGCGGCGCTGGGTCTACGAATCGAGGGTCCCGGTCGACAAGCTGCGGCGCTACTTCGGCTTGCGCCTGATCACCGGGCAGATCCGCCCGGGCGGGGGTGGCATCACCTACGTGGCGGCCACCCCACGCGAGGCCAAGGGCGGCGTGGTCAAGCTCGACGTCAAGGTAGGCGATCATCCCTCCACACGCGGCATCGCGGTGGTCGACATCCGCGAGCTGCCCCCACCCCCGATCAACCCTCCCTCCGACAGGGAGCTGCGGCAGATCATGAAGTTTCGCGCCCAGCGCGCAGACTAGTACCACGAATCATGAGTTCGTTCCGCCTGCACTAGCCGTGACTTTCGTCCGCATGCCTGTGCGTCTGCGATACGCACCCGCCGTTCGTTACCTCGCGAGCAGGCGCTTGAGCTTGTCGATCTGCTTGCGGCGCGACTTGCCCTCGGGGGCGTGGCGATCCGCTTTGACGTACGCCTCGAGCGCCGCCTCAAGCTCCCCGCGATGCCGGAGGTCGCTGCCCACGAAGCGGTAGTAGTCGAAGCGTACCGATCCGCGCGCCACCGCAAGCCACAACAGGGCGGCCGATAGACCGGTGGAAAGCAGGTAGCGCCTGAGCAGCGTGCGTTGCCGGGTGCTGTGCAGGGCCACCGCAGCACGAACGAGCAAGCCAAGGCCAACCAGCAGCGTGGCACCAAACACGCCAGGCAGGTCGATCGACCATCCGGTCCAAAGCGCCAGACCAGCCACGGCCAAGGCCAGCATGAAGCCGACGATCGGGCTCTCCTTGTGGGTTGACTCGTCCCTGTCCCAGCGCCCAAGAAGGGCGAGGGCTTGCCGCGCAGGCCACGTGATGGCCAGAGTCAGCACGTGCAACCAGCGCACCGGCAAGAGGCAAACACAGGCCGCCCAGGACATGTAGTAGCTGAACCAGCCGATGCTGAGATCGATGAGCTCGATGGTGACGTGCAGGCCGAGAGCCAAGACCCACGTGGCCCACGAGCAGGCCTGCAGCCACGGGCGGTCGTACTGGTCGCGGTAGACCGCGAGCGCGTAACCGAACGCAAGCGCGACCTCGCCCGCGACCACACCGGTCGCAGCCAGCTCCCAGAAGCTTGCTTCGCTGAACCCGAATCCAGCAACGAAGCGCGCGACGGGCTCCAGCAGTCGATCCGAGTCCCCGATGGAACGGAACGTGTGACCTTCGCGCCACATGGTGTCGATCTTGGCGATGGCGGCGTAGCCGTACACGACGGCCACGATCGTGAGCAGCAGCCGGTATGCCCAGGCGCCGGTCAGCGCCAGCACACAGACCTCGCCCGAACGCGCGCAGAATACGGCCGTAACCACGATCACTACGATCCCACCACCGAGCCAGAGCCAAGAGCCGCTCGATCGGCCTACCGTGAGCAGCAGCACGACCACTGCAGCCGCAACCCCCGTATACAGCCATGCCTGTGTGGCGCGCGGCAGGATCGATCTCGGGCCGCTTTCGGTGCACCGGAGCTGGCCCGGGGCGGCGTGCGAGGATTGCCGCAGCGGCGACAAGAGCCCTTCTGCACCGATGCGTGGAAACAACGCCAAACAAAGCAGCATGAGCGAAAGCAGGTAGTGATGCTGGTAGCTGTCCAGCATGCTCATGCTCCATGAATAGGTGTAGAGCGCGAACAAGCCCAGCATCCCGACCGTGGTCTCGCCCGCGAGAGCCATCGCCAGCGCCAGAAAGGCGCTCAATGTCAGCATGCCTACGTACCAGTCGGGCGTAGGCACGGGATGCAGCGCGTCCAGCCAACCAAAGTGTGCCACGTTGAAACCACCGGCCCCGTAGCGGCCCGCGTGCCTGACCATGAGCACCCAGGTGTCGAAGGCGAGCAAGATCAGGATGCCCTTACGCAGGAGATAAGGCCGCAGGGCAGCAACGGATCCGTACCAGTGGCGATTCCAGGCGCTCATCGGACCCTTTCCATCTCCTTGATGTGCTTGGTTGCGCAGTTGACGTGCAGTGTGTCCGCTCGCACCCGAGTTCCGTCAGTCTCCCGGCAGGTTCTGGTCAGCGTCACGACCGCGGTGTGGGGTTGCTCGCAACGCCAGTGCAGAAACTTGTCGACCACGATTCGGCGAAAGCGCTTGAGGGACTTGACCCAAGCCGTATGGAGCTCCCTGCGCAAAGGTACGGAGCGCGGCACGATCGACCCTCCTTGCCTGTTCATTTCCACCACGGCGACCTGACACTTCCGCATGTGTACGGAAGAAAACATGCGCCAGCAGAAACGCTCGTCCGACCCCCGATCCATCAGGTAGCAACTCAGCGGCACCGCCAGTTGCACGAGCAGCAGACCGGCGATGAACATGTTGATGAATAGCCGAGCTCGCCCCTGAGGTGTGTCCGGCAACGCTTCGCCGCCATGGTCGCACCAGCGTGTATCGGGATCCCGAGATCCGCCCGTGGGTCTCGTCATGGTGCGCTTCGCTTCTCGAGCAGGTGCTGGCGGGCAGCAACTACCAGGTCTCGAAAGTAGGTCCCGAAATTGCCGCGCGTGAAGCGCACGATCCGCCGGGGCAGCGCCGGGTTGCCCTCGAGAAGCTCCCCGTTTGGCCGCACGGTGTGCCCCACGGAGTGCTTGAAGGCCAGCTCGCGGCCCCGGGGCAAACGGATGGTCTGCGCCCACATCCAGGACTTGCTGAAGCCGCCCGTGGGCATGCCCATGGTGTGAATCTCGAGACCCGGATTGTCGATGATCATGGCGGCAAACTGGTCCAGGCTCGAGCCCGCCAGCGGAAACAAGAGCGCCACCTTGCGCCCGCGAAATCGCTCCTTGGCGGGCTTCATGATCCCAGCATCATCGACGTCGAGCAGCTCGAGCTTGTAGGGCGCCCGAGTCGTATAGGCGCGCCCGCG
This sequence comes from Pseudomonadota bacterium, assembly GCA_022361155.1. Taxonomy (NCBI): domain Bacteria; kingdom Pseudomonadati; phylum Pseudomonadota; species Pseudomonadota bacterium. The sequence continues at coordinate 1,815 of JAKSBK010000220.1, read as the reverse complement.
CGACATGGCCGCGTTGGCCCAGGCCTGCACCTGCCTCGAGTAGCGGTCCAGATGGCTGCGTACGAACTCCTTGTCCTGCACTCGCAGGTCGCTGAAGGTGGTCTTGAAGGGCCTCGCTGCAAGAACCTGGACCAGCAACGCGCTCCGCCTACCTCCCTGGCTGTGGGTGGCGTCCACAATCAGATCGTAGCGCAGCACTCGTTCCTCGCGTGCGGCCCGGATCAATTCCGTGATGCTCCGGCGCATATCCCGGAACGCGTACCATTCCAACAGGGCTAACCGCCTGGCGTGATCCACGTACAAGGCGCAACTGCGATGGTTGTCGAACACTTGCGAAAACCCCAGATCCCGATACATGGCTTCAAAGTGCGCCGCGTCTCGAGGCTCCTGTTCGCGGTCCCAGTCGAGCAATGGGGGCTCACGCCACGAAAGGTTTCGCGGATTCTCGTAACGGAACGTGACCTCGTACCAGCGTCCCGAGAGCGCACTGTGCAGAGTGTAGCGGACCTTCTCGTCGGGAAGATACAGCTCTGGACCAAACGCCTTGTTCTTGGCCGCCAGATAACGACTGGCGTGACGCACCAACATGTGTCGGTAGGTCGAATAGGCCACGTAGGGCTCGAGCATTCTCAGGTATTCGTCAACCGGCACGCCGTTGACAGCCACCAGTAGATCGCGCTTACGCACGCCAGCCGCCGCGGCCCGCTTGGTGAGCGTTCCCACGAAAAACAGGGGCGCCTTGAGGTCGGCCAGATCCGGGTAGAATCTGACCGGGGCATGGGTGCGCCGCCGCCGGTATTTGCTCGTGGCGTCGAATACGAGATGCCGGTCCTTGCGGGCGTTGCTCAGTTTGAGCAGGGCCCTGAGCAGGGCGATATCGGTATTGGCGAGTGCGAATTGGTTGCGGAGATCGAGCCTGCGCAGCTCTCGTTCGAAGTCGGTTCCCAACTTGGTCCACTTCACGGGAGCAAACGCGTCCCGACGTCGAATCCTGCTGACGAGCTCGTCGAAAAGGACGGTACGCTCGTTGTCGGGCTGGGTAGGCGGTACGACCAGCTCGACGCGATGCATCCTGCTCCAGGCTTGACGGGCACCGCTGGCATCGATGCGGGCTACGCGCCAACGGTGCTGCCCGCGAGACAACACCTTGTAGGCGCTGGAGCGTCCCGCGATCCGCTCGATCTTGCCGTCGAGCTCGAAGTCGAAGAGTTCGGGTTGGCCTACGGGCGCCTGCGACCAAAGGAAGCTGACGCGCTTTTCGATCCGCTGAGCCAGGTCTCGTGGGTAGATCAGCTTGGGCGTTGCCCGGTCTGAGGAAAGCCGTGGCGGGGGCCGCACCGTTGATGCCCCGGCCGTGCTCCCGGCCGCGCCAGCATTACCGCGTTGTCCGGCATTGCCGCGTTGTCCAGCATGGCCGCTCTGTCCAACATGGCCGCCCTGTCCAACATGGCCGCCCTGTCCAACATGGCCGGGTTGCTCAGAGGAAGGCTCGGAGGGGATGGGACGGCCGCGGCAGCCGGCTCCGGAGCAAGAGAGGAGCACCAGTAGCCCCATGGCCTCCGACGTCAGCGAAGCGCGCCCGAGAGACTGCTTCCGGCGTAGGTCTACGCGTTGCAACGACTACGACCTAGCTATAGCTAGTGCCTCGCCACAGGAATCCTGGTTGGTTGGGGCCTGCAGTGGGGCTCGCTGGCAAGGCGGACCGACGAAGACTGCGGTTAATTTCGATGCTGTGCAGCGCATATTCGAGGAGGTCCCAACGCCGCCAGCGGGCGCCAGGGCTGGGGCCAAACGATCAGGATTCCTGTGGCGAGG
>JAKSBK010000219.1 GCA_022361155.1 Pseudomonadota bacterium | reverse complement strand
CGAGACAGACAAGTCGAGCAGAGACGAAAGTCGGTCATAGTGACCCGGTGGTTCTGTGTGGAAGGGCCATCGATCAACGGATAAAAGGTACTCCGGGGATAACAGATTAATCTCCCCAAAGAGTCCACATCGACGGGGAGGTTTGATACCTCGATGTCGGCTCATCGCATCCTGGGGCTGAAGAAGGTCCCAAGGGTTTGGCTGTTCGCCAATTAAAGCGGTACGCGAGCTGGGTTTAGAACGTCGTGAGACAGTTCGGTCCCTATCTGCCGTGGGCGCAGGATACTTGAGAGGAGCTGTCCATAGTACGAGAGGACCTGGATGGACGCACCTCTAGTGTTCCGGTTGTCACGCCAGTGGCATAGCCGGGTAGCTATGTGCGGAACGGATAACCGCTGAAAGCATCTAAGCGGGAAGCCGGCCTCGAGATTAGGTATCCCGGGCGTAAGCCCCTAAAGGCCCCTCGAAGACGACGAGGTGATAGGCTGGGTGTGGAAGCGCGGTAACGCGTGGAGCTGACCAGTACTAATCGGCCGTGCGGCTTTACCTTACTCTAAGGCAAGTGTTGATCGATTCGAGGTCAGGGTTGGGAGCAAGTGGCGGCCCTGCCCCCGGCTCGCCGCGATTCGGCGTCCCCGATCGATGTGGCGCCCCGGCGAACCGGACGAACAACGTACGCGACGGACTCATGCTTCCAAGGATTCCGGCGGCAATGTCGGAGGGGCCATACCCGATCCCATCCCGAACTCGGAAGTCAAGCCCTCCAGAGCCGATGGTACTGCGCGGGTGACTGCGTGGGAGAGTAGGACGCCGCCGGGCTAAATCTGGCCCCGTTGGGTCTTCCCAGCGGGGCCTTTTCATGTGCTGTGGTTGGCCGGGTCGCCCTTGGGCGCAAGCATGTAGTCCGGCGTCGGCGTGGCCACCGGACAGCGTTGCGTTTCTCCGTCATACTCGCGCAGTGGCGCGGAGCAGTGGAAGTGCGCTAGTCAAACGAAGGCTAGACGCGCGGCCGCCACCCAAGGCAGACACCTGTGGACCGCTCCAAGGCATGGGAGGCGCTCGGCTCCAAGCTCGGCGCCTTCAAGGTCAATCGCAAGGCCGTTGTGGCGGCTGTTGTCTTTGCGCTCGTGACCCTCGGCATGCTGTTGACCGTTTGGTGGGTCCCCGCCACGCTGCGCAGCTGGGCAGAGTCCGAGCTATCGGATCGGCTAGGTACCCGGGTCGCGATCGAGGATGTGTCCGTAGGGACGTCGACTCTGGTGATCACTGGGATTAGCGCGGGACCAGACACCAGCCCATCCTTGCGGCTCGCCACGCTTCGTGTGCAAGGCAGCCTGCTTGCGGCGCTGACCCAGGGCTCCCGTGCCTTCCACACCGTGTCGGTGAGCGGTGTACAGCTCAGGCTGCAGGCCGACCGAAGCAAGGATGCGCTCTTCAACAAGCTGGTGACCATCATGCATGGTCGCCGCAAGACCGTGCACCGGGGCCCCAAACGATCGGGCGTGCTCGTATGGTCGGTGCGTGACCTCACCATCCACTTGGAAGACGCGTGGGGGCTGCTTGTGCGTGCGCAGGTGCCCCAAGCTAGCGGTACCGCACAGCTTGCGAGTATCAGGTTGAAGCGTATCGGGCTCGGATCGGAGCCGTCGGGCAACGCGCAACTGTCGGATGTGGTGCTGCAGATTCGGCGCGAGCGCGGGCGCGTCAAACTGCACGAAGCCAAGCTCGGGGCAGCGCAGATCATGCTGCCAACCGGTGTCGCACTCGCGGCCAACGATCCGAAAATCGGTCCACTGAATGGCAGTCCGCAAGGCAATGGGGCTTCTTCGGGGGCACATGAGCCGCGCGCGGCGGCAGGCTTTGGGTTGGCGCAGCGCTTAGCCGCGCTGCGTCGCGCCCTTACCGGCTCCAAGTCGGCGCCCGACGATGCGCCTCGTACAGCGCCATCGGGTGAGTCCGATCTGCGTGACAATGCGCTATCTCGCCTGCTGCTGGCGCGCCTGACCCCGTCCGGGTCCATCTTCTGGCGACAGGTCAACGTCCGGCGTCGATTGCCGGACGGTGGGACCGAGCCTGCACTGAGCTCGCTCGAAGGGCGGCTCGAGCGCCGGGGGCGCGGCGCGTTCCATGTGTTGGCGTCCGGCCAGACCAGCGACGGAGGCGAGGCAAGCTGCGACATGCGTGTCTGGCCGCAGCAGCTGCGAGCGGAGGGCACCATCGATCTGCAGGCCCTGTCCTTGTCGCTGCTGGCGCCGCTGCTGCCGTCGGTCCCGTGGCACGAACCAGACACGTGTCGCGTCGATGCACAGCTCGTGATTGAAGCGCAGTCCGTGAAGCGCCTCGCCCTCAGGGGTCGTGTCAGGGTGAGCAACGCCGGTCTGGCGTCGCCGCGTCTCGCGAAAGAGCCGATCCAGGGCATTTCGTTCGAGCTATCGGGGCAGGGCAGTTGGTTGCCGGCTGAGCGGCGCCTGGAAATCGAACGAGGCCTGCTGGTCACGGGCAGAGCCGCATTTGAGCTCCAGGGCATCATGGAGTGGGCCGCGGATCACTATTTTTTTGATTTTGGGGGCAAGCTGGGGGCGACGCCGTGTACGGATGCGGTGCGCAGCATTCCCGCTGACCTGCTGGGTGAGCTAGTCGATTTCAGTTGGGGCGGGACTCTGGCGGCCGAGACGAGTCTGCATGTCGACTCGCGAACACTTGACGAGACCTCGCTAACTTTCAACTTCGAGGACGATTGCGAGTTTGCTTCGGCTCCTGCAATGGCGGACCTGCAACGCTTCGGGATGCCTTTCGTGCACACGGTCGTTGAACCGGATGACACGCTGTTCGCCTTCGAAACCGGTCCTGGCACCGAGGCCTGGATCCCCATCGAGGAGATCAGCCCCTACCTGATTCACGCCGTCCTTGCACACGAGGACTTGCGCTTCTTCAAGCACGCGGGCTTCGCTCCAAACCAGATACGCAACGCGCTGGTGAAGAACCTAAAGGCGGGTGCCTACAGGGTTGGCGCCAGCACGATCACGATGCAGTTGGTAAAGAACCTCTTGCTGCGACGCGAAAAAACACTGAGGCGCAAGGTGCAGGAGGCGGTGCTCACCTGGTGGGTGGAGCGCATGCTGGAAAAGAAGGACATCCTTGAGCTGTATCTCAATGTGATCGAGTATGGTCCAGCTGTCTACGGCGTACGCAACGCGGCTCGCCATTACTTCAGCCGGCTGCCGCAGGATCTGTCGCCTGCCGAAGCAGTGTACCTGGCGAACATCTTGCCCAATCCAAAGCTCTACTACGAGCACTTCACGAGCGGGAAGCTCCCCCCCGCCTTCATCGCCAAGTTGATCCGGATGATGAAGCGCATGGGTGAGCGCGGCTGGTACAGCGTTCCAGCGACCGAGTATGGTCTTCGTGAGCTGGAGTCCTTCGGGTTTCATCCCGACGAGGGAGTACTCCTGCCAGCGCGGGTGGTACCTGGAGGTGCCAGCCCGCTGCCGTACGAGCCCGATGCGGAGCTGTGGGAGAAGATGAGCTGGGCATGGTCCGACTCGGCTGCGCCAACGGAGGGCGAATCCGATCCGGGCCTTGTGCGATGAGCGACCTCTAAAGTTTCATCGCGCTCTCGGATGGTGATACAAAAACGGGGTGCGGAGCTTGGAAAACATCGTGGAGTGGTACGGGGCCTGCTCGGAGATTGGACTTTGCCCATGACAACATCGGGGTCGAAGCTTGTAGGCTGCTTCACGACGCGCGGCGTTGGGTACGTCTTGGTGGGTCTTCTGACGCTTGCGGCCATGCTGGCGGAGTCCAGCTCGGCGAGCGCGCAGCGTCGCCGCAGGATTCCCATCAACCTGACGTCGACGCCCTCGGGGGCCGAGGTCTTCTTCGAGGGCAGGTCCATCGGCAGGACGCCGCTGCGAAGCGCTCGCCTGCCGCGCGGCCGGATCGAGCTAACGTTTCGACTTCCAAACTACGAGGAGGGTAAGCTCAGCTTCGATAACCGACGCCGCCGCAAGACCTACAGCATCACGCTTCAGGCTTTGGCGGTGCTTGTGGTCACCCCTGGCAACGAGGCGGCGAATCGCGCGCAGGTGCGTGTGGACGGCCGGGTGCTTGGCAACGTGCCGTTCAGGACCAATATGCGCCCCGGACGGCATCACATCGAGGTCATCCGCGAGGGCTATGCAAGCTACAACATGTGGCATGATGTACGCGGCGGCCAGATGCTCACCTTGCCGGTTGCCCTCAAGCCCGATACGGGCAGCATCCTGGTTGCGAGCGACATTCCTGGTACCCAAGTTTCGCTGGACTCGGTGCCGCGTGGGGAAACGCCGACCGTGATCGAGGGGGTGGCCGTGGGCAAGCACACGGTGGAGCTGCGAGCCGAGGGCTTTCCTCCATACCAGGAGGAAGTCATGGTCGTGGCAGGGCAGCGGCTCACCGTCAAAGCCGACCTGCGCGCAACGGCTCGTGGGACGCTGCGATCCTGTCCAACGTGCCCGGGGCCCAGATTCGCCTAGACGGCGAGGAGCTCGGCGCCGCGCCCGTGACCCGCGAGGACGTGCCTGCAGGCGAGCACGTGCTCGAGGCGGTTGCGGAAGGCTACCAACCCTTGCAGCAGCGCGTGACGGTGAAGATCGGGGGCGTGCAGGTGGTGCAGATGGATCTGCAGGGGCTCGCTTCCGCGCAGCGCATCGTGGTGAGCTCGACCGTGGCCCAGGCCAAGGTGCGCATCGATGGCAAGGATCACGGCTCTCCGCCAGTCATTATCGAGAATGCTCCACCCGGGGAGCATTCTGTGGTCATTACTGCGCCCGGTTACAAAGACTACATCACCACCTGCACGATCGGCGAAGGGAGCAGCTGCGTCATCGACGCCGTGCTCGAGCCCACAGGTACCCCGGTGCGCTTCAGGGCCAACGTGAACGGCGCCCAACTTTTCGTGGATGGCAAGGCCATGGGTCCCGTACCCTTCGAGGGAACGATCCCGGTGGGTCACCATCGCGTGGAAGTGCGCGCGCCTGGCTATCAGCCTTATGTGGAGCAGGTGCAGCTGAGCGCGGCCGCCGAAGCCCGCGTATTCAACGTCCGTCTCCTGCGTGCGGGGTTGACTCCCGAACAGATGCGCGCGCTAGCCCGAGCAAAGAAGGCGGCGGTCTCTCACGCGGCCGGGATCTTGCCCATTGACCTAGCGATTCTGGACCTATCGCTTGGATGGCCTTACTTGGCCGAGCTACGTATGAGCGTGGGCATGCTGGAGTATTTGGAGGGTGGTTTCGCTGCCCGATCGTTCGGTCGGCTCACCGAATTCGAGCTGCGCGGGGAATTGGGCACGCGGCCGATCCCGCAGGTAGGTGGTTCGGTGCAGCTTCGGGTGGGGGGAGGCCTTGGACCGCGAAGCAACAGCTTCTTTGCCAGCCTAGAGACCCTGGGATCCATGTTTTTCACCGATCGCGGCGCGTTCACGCTATTCGGTGGTCTCGACCTATACTCCGACGACTACCCCTACACGGCGGCGAATTCGGACGTGGTCGTCGGGACCATGCCCAACATGATGCCCGATCCCAACAGCGTGGATCGGCAGACGCAGAGCCGCTTGCGACTGGGGGGTACGCTCGAGTTCGTGTTGGGGCGGAAGATGAACATATGGGTCCACACCGAGGGCGTGCTCGCTGCGCCCAAGGCGTCGCGCCGCATCTACGGTGATCTTTTTGGCTTGGTGAAACGCGACACCAAGTTCTACTTCCGGTTTGGGATGAGCCACAAGTTCTAAGGGATCCTCAACGATGTTTCACGTGTGGGATGTCATGGGTCTGCGGCGCAAGCACGTGCCGGTTG
>JAKSBK010000218.1 GCA_022361155.1 Pseudomonadota bacterium | reverse complement strand
CGATAGAAAAACTCGAGCCGGATGCGGTCGCCCGGCTTCAACCGAGTGTCGCTCAGGTTGTATCCGAGCAGGGTGAAGCGCCCGGGATAGCGAACGTCCATGTGCCGGTCGAGCTCGGCGGGTGGCGCGGACAGCACGTGCTGACGCAGGATCTGCTTGCGATGGTGCGCGCTCAGGCCTTGGCGCGCCATGAACGATCGCAGCATCCCAAGCAGCTCCCGTGCGCGCGCTCTCCTGGTGTCTGACAGATCTGTTTGCTCGGACGGGTCCTGGCGCAGGTCGTACAGCTGGTACGCTTCTTCTCGCACCCACCAGATGAGCTTCTCGCTACCGAGCCGCATCGCTTTCTGGTCGAACGGCAGGGAGCCATCGGGCAAGAGCTCGCTGAAGATCGCACGCGGCTCGGACGACGCTTGCGCGCCTCTCATCAGGGGCACGAGACTGCGAGCGTATCCTTTTCGGGGCATGCCGATGTCCGCGAGATTCAGCAGCGTCGGATACAGGTCCATGAGCGCGACCGGCCTCCGCACCACACGGGGAGCGAAACCGGGCGCACGCACCATGAGAAGCGACCGCAGCTCCTCCTCGAAGAGCGTGTAGCTGTGGCCGAAAGCGCCGTGCTCTCCAAAGGCCTCGCCATGGTCCGAAGCGATCCAAACCACGGTGTTTGACGCGACCGGAAGCTCCTCGAGATCCTCGAGCAAGGGCCCCAGGTGACCATCGGTGAGCAGGATCTCGGTGTCGTAGGCACCCATGTACGTAGGCCCAAAGCGGGAGCGCGCACGATCGTGCAAGTAGGGCTCGTGCACGTGAAAAACATGGACCCACAGGAACCACGGCACGGAGCCCTCTCGCAACCGCCGCAATTCCGCTCTGGCCCTCGCCACGGTACGCGTGCGCGGCGGCTTGTAGGCGCGGTCTTCGTCGACGCGACCGAAACCCTGGTAGAGGTGGCCCATGCGCTTGAAGTAGTTGGTCCCCATCACGGCCACGGTCTCGTAGCCTGCCTGCTGCAGCAGCTCGGCAACGGTGACATTGGACGGCTCCAACGCGGGCCACAAGTACTCGCTGCCGTATGCAATCTGAGACGGATACAAGCCCGTCAGCACAGCCGGGATGGAGCGCACCGAACGCGACGACTGCGCTATGGCCTGCTCGAAGACCACAGCGTTGGCGGCGAACCGGTCGAGGTTCGGCGACGTGGCCCGCCGATAGCCGCGCGACCCCAGATGATCCGGACGCAGTGCGTCGATGGTGATGAGCATCAGGTTCGGTCGTTCCAGGGCGCTCGGCAGCTCGCCGTAGCCGCCACCTGTAACGCCCTGCACCTCGGGACCGCCATCGCCCGCAAAGCAATCGGCGTCGACGCCGTCTCCGGGCAAATCGAGCGCGCCGGGATACACGTTGGGATCCGCATCATCGCAGTCACCGCCTCCGAAAGCCCAGGAATACCCGTCGCGGTCACGATCCGTGAGATCGCGGTAGAGACGCAGCACGCTGCGCCCGCCCACCGAGGCTTGCACCAGCTGCACCCTGACTCGCTGATTGCCGCTGAAGCGCAGCGAGACCAGCGCCCCGGCTCCCCAGGCGGCCGCAAGGACGAGCGTCGCGGCCATTAGCGTGGGGCGGCGCCACCGGCGCACAGACACACCCGCAAGCCGAACCAGCAAGAGGTAGCCCGTTGCTGCAGCTGCCAGCAGGCTCAGGGCGGCGAGGTCGATGTGCCTGATGAACGCAGGCGGCAACAAGACGAGCCTCAGCGCGAACGCCCCGAGACAACCGGTCACGAAAGCCAGCAATCCGGCAAACGATGCCGCTCGCGGGAGCTTGCTCGCGAACCAACCGAGTACGCGCGCGAGTACCCTGACCGCCACCACGAGCACCGCCGTAGCGGTCAAACCGGCCGCAGCCATTGCCAGGGTCGCGAGCTCCTGACTGTGATAACGCGTACTGAAGTGGTCGAACAAGCCCGCAAGCGCAGTGAAGAAAGCCACGACGCCAACGAGAACCGATACGCCCCAGGAAAAGAGGTCCGGGCGGTGCTCGAACCAATGCCTCGATGGACCGACCGCACGATCGATGTGCTCCAGAGCGAGCGCCCGGATCAGCACCGGACTGCAGATTCCGAGCAGCGCAGCCAGGGTCGTTGTCAGCGGCACATACAGACCGAGCAAGTGTACCGCTACCCTGGCCTCATCCGCAGCATGCAGCGTGCTGGCCACCCTGCGCGCCGAAGCGAGGGCTGCGTCTCCGAGGGCGAGACCCACCCCGGCCAGGAATCCCGCAAGGACGTGTGCTGCGACGGCTCCCATGGGGCGCCTGACCGCGACCCGCACGCGCGCGCTCCAATTGCGGCTGGCTGGGCCGGGCGAGCTCGCTGAGACCATCGTCGCAACGTAGCAGAATCACCTGGTCTCAGAATCCCAGAAAGCTACCCTTGCAGGCAGTTTGCACGGACACAGGCGATCCGATAGACCGCCCCACTCATGACATCTGAGGGATCCTCGTTCTCGCTGACCGCTAGCCTGGCGCGCGAGACCGCCTCGCTCGCTGACCTCGTGGCGGCGTTCGAGGCGGGCGGCCGTGTGGACGCACTTGGCCTGCCGCTTGGAGCCGCGGCCTTGGCGCTCGCACGGCTCGGCGAGCGTGGCCGGCCCTTGCTGGTCGTGACGCCGGACACCGAGTCTGCGAGTCGCTTGATGGCGAACTTGCGTTTTTTCTTGGGGGAAGAGGAGGCAACGCGAGCCTTGTCGTATCCGGCAAGCGAGGTCAGCCCATTTGTGGACGTAACCACCGATCGTCGCGCGAGCATGCAGCGCCTCGCCGTGCTCTTTCATCTGGCCCACGCTCGCCCTTGGCGACTGATCGTGGCTTCAACGGAGGCCGTGGCCCGCAAAGTGATGCCGCCGCAGGCCCTACGTTACCGTTCCCTGTGCGTAGAAACCGGGGACGAGATCGATCGCGATCGGCTCCTTGCAGCCCTCGCGGACGGTGGCTTCGTACGCGTCCCCGTCGTGGAAGACCCCGGCACCTATGCCGTGCGAGGCGCGGTCGTCGACGTTTTTCCACCCCATGAACGCTACCCGATACGCCTCGAGCTCGACGATGAGCTGGTGTGTTCGCTCAAGCGCTTTGACCCGGACACTCAGCGAAAAGTTGTCGCTCAGCTGAACGCGGAGCAAGACGTGTCTCTCTGGGTCTATCCAGTGCGCGAGGCAATCGTGTCGGAATCCACCACACTCGAAGACGTCAAGAGACGCCTCGGCGAGCTGTGCGACGACGTGAACATGCCCACGCGCCAACGCAGTCAGCTGATCGAGGACGTGCTGTGCGGGCGTGCCTTCCTCAACGGCGAGCGCTTCGTCCCCGCGTTTCAGCCCCGCCTGGTCTCGCTCTTTGACCACCTGCCCGACGACGTGCCGCGCGTGATCATCGACCCTAGCGCCGTCGCGCGTTCGTCCAGGGCGGAGCTCGGTCGCGCAAAGCGCGACCACGATGCCGCGCTTGCAAACCAGGAGCCTGCCTACCCTGTCGCCGCCCACTACCTGAACGAACAGGGCATCGCGGACGGACTGACGGCCTCGACCACGCTGGTCCTGCATCGACTGCTCGTGGCCGGCACGCCGGACGCCGTGCAGGAAGGGCCGCTCGGCTGGCTCGAAACCGCCGCACCACAAGACGCCATGGATCTCGGTGCGCAGGCCCAAACGGAGCTGCGCGCCCTGGCCGGCGCTGCGCCCAAAGCCAGCGCGCGGCGCCACGAACCGCTCGCGCCACTGGCCGAGCGCGCTCGCGTCTGGCTCGATGAGGGGTTTCGGGTGCTGTTCGCTGCGCGCAGCCAGACCCAAGCCCAGCGCCTGCTGTCCGTGCTCAAGACGTACGGCGTGCCGGTCCCCGCAGCTCCCCGGCCATCGTACGAGGCCCTGCCGAAGAACTGGCTGCCGCGCCAGCTCGAGCTACTCGCAAGACCGCTCAAAGACGGTTTCGCGTGGCCCTCGCAAGGCCTGATCTGTGTTTCCGAAGAGGACGTGTTTGGATCGCGCGGGCTCGAGCGCCGAACAAAGCGCGACGATCGCGACAGCCGAAGCCGCCGGCGCGCCTTTCTGGAAGACCTGAGACAGCTCGCCCCGGGTGACCTCGTGGTCCACGTGACCCACGGAATTGGCCGTTATCTTGGTCTGGAGCGCAAGCACATGCCGCTTTCGCAAGGGGACCGCCTTCACGGCCTGAAGCCGGTATCGGTGGAAGTACTGGTGGTCCAGTACGCCGGCGGCGACAAACTCTACCTGCCGGTCACTCGGCTCAATCAGATCCAGAAGTTCAGCGGCTCGGAAGCCTCGAAGGCGAAGCTCGATCGCCTGGGTGGACAGACCTTCAACCGAGCCAAGTCCCGCGTGCGCGGCGCAATTCGGAGGCTCGCCGACGACTTGCTCAAGCTGTACGCCGAGCGGTCCGCTCGGACGCGCCCGCCCCTGCCAGCACCGGACTCGATCTACACCGAGTTCGAAGCCGCCTTCCCGTTCGAGGAAACGCCCGACCAGGCCCGAGCGATCGACGACGTGATGAACGACCTCGACACGCCGGAGCCGATGGATCGCGTGGTGTGCGGCGACGTCGGCTTCGGCAAGACGGAAGTCGCGCTCCGGGCTGCCTTTCGCGTCGCCATGAACGGCCGGCAGGTCGCCGTGCTCTGTCCCACTACAGTGCTGGCGCAGCAGCACTTCATGACCTTCCGCGAGCGATTCGCACCCTACCCCCTCGAGCTGGACGTCCTTTCCCGTTTCGTCCAGAAGCGGCAACAGAATGAGCTCGTGCGCCGGATCAAGGACGGAACCTGCGACGTCGTGATTGGGACCCACCGGCTGCTGTCACGGGACGTGCACTTCAGGAAACTGGGACTGCTGGTCGTGGATGAAGAGCAGCGTTTCGGCGTCGCTCACAAGGAGCGCATAAAGACACTGCGTAAGGAAGTCGACGTCCTGACCCTCAGCGCGACTCCCATTCCGCGCACGCTGCAGATGGCGGTAGGTGGAATTCGGAACCTCTCTCTGATAACGACGCCACCCGCGGATCGGCGTGCGGTACGCACGTTCGCGACACGCTGGGACGAAGGCGTGATCCGGGAAGCCATCGAGCGCGAGCTATCCCGAGGCGGACAGGTTTTCTTTGTGCACAACCGCATCGAGGGCCTGTACGAGCGGGCAGCGCGGCTGCAAGAGATGCTGCCTCGGGTGCGGTTCGCCATCGCACACGGCAAGCTGAAGGAAAGCGTGCTCGAACGCGTCGTGACCGATTTCGTGCAGGGACGTTACGACGTTCTGTGCTCCACGGCGATCGTCGAGAACGGCCTCGACATCCCGCGTGCCAACACGATGCTGATCGATCGCTCCGACCTGTTCGGGTTGGCTCAACTCTATCAGCTGCGAGGCCGCGTCGGGCGAGCCAAAGAACGCGCCTACTGCTACCTCATCGCCCCCGCCCCCAACCGGATGACGGACGAGGCTCGCACCCGCATCGAAACGCTGCAGCGTTTCAGCGAGCTCGGGTCAGGCTTTCAGGTGTCCTCGTTGGACATGGAGTTGCGAGGAGCCGGTGACCTTTTGGGGGCGGAGCAGAGCGGAAACATCGCGAGCGTCGGTTTCGAATTGTACGTGCGCATGCTCGAAGAGGCTGTTGCCGAGCTACGCGGTGAAGCTCGGATACACGAGGTCGACCCGGAGCTCACACTCGATGCCGATGCCTACCTGCCTGAGGACTACATTGGTGACGTCGGTGTCCGGCTCTCTCTGTACAAGCGTCTGGCGGACGCGAGCAGCGAAGGTGCCATTACCGAGATGGCCGCGGAGATGGAAGACCGCTTCGGGCCACCACCGCTGCCGGCACAACAGCTCGTGCGCAGCATGGCACTGCGTCCACTGCTGCGCCGTCTCAGGGTGGTCGGTTGCGAGGCGTACAGGCGACGCGTGACCCTGCATTTCCGCCATGATACGCCGCTCGACCGCCACCAGATCGCCAGCCTGACGACGAGCCCCCAGTGGAGACTGACACCTGACATGAAGCTCACTCGCCGTTTCGACGAGGCGATAGACCGAGGTGCGATCGAAGGTGCGGAGCACGTCCTGCATGAGCTGCTGCGCTTGACTTCCAGCGCGCACGCGGAGTAAGGACCCGCCACACAGTGGCCTGCTCACCTCGCAGGCCCCAAACGCCGCTGGCTGTGTTGCTCCTCCTCGAAATGCCCGCAGTATCCCTCGTCGTCGCGCCTTGCCGGCGACGCCCGGTCCTTTGCGATATGCACAGGTTATTGTGCGGCGGGTCCTAACGGGGGCTACGAAAGAACAGCAAGAGGGAAATGGCAACTCACCGTGTTGGTAGCTCGACCCGCAAGCATCGAGGTCCCTGGAGTTCAGGTTGGAGCACTGCAGAAGAACACCGACACCGGAGCACCATGGCCGCCGACCTACAACGCCACTTGGACGCCATTTTCGAAGCCGATCGCGAACTGCGCCGGCTCGAGGCGCTAGTGGTAGCCCGTGAGCATTCCCACGCAGCGGCACAGCTGCTTACCCAAGCCGTCCGGCAAGCCAGCTCGCTGGAGGATAGGAGGGAACGCGTCTTGCGCTTGGAGCGCCTCGCAGATATGTGCGCCCAGGTTCCAGCTGCAGGGATGGCGGATACCCTGATCGGTATTCTCGACAGCGAGGACCCCTCGGTGCGCGTGCACGCGGCAGACGCGATTGTCGATGTCGCCTACGAACGCCATCTAGACGTGGTCCGTGCTATCGAGCGTGCGCTCGAAGCCGGGGGCGAGGGCCCTGCGATGGCCGAGCTACCCTGGGTGATCTCCGAGATCGGCGAGGCAAATACGGTCGCGCTGATCGCGCGCTTCCTTTCGCATCGCTCGGGCGAGGTGGTGGCCTCCGCTGTGGAGGCCCTGGCGTCCTTCGGAGCCCCGGAGGCCATCGCTCCGCTGGAGGCTCTCATGGACGACGAACGCGAAGTCACGCTGGACGAACCGGACTCGGGGACGAGGGTGGTCATCAGCAATCTTGTGCGGGAGACGATCGCGTCGCTGCGAGGCGGCTAGTTCCCATCGGCGCCGGCGCTCTCTCTGGAGACCGACCGGGGTTGCCGGCCGAGGAAGCTGGACTCGCGGCTGTGGATCGAGTCCGCCCGTTCTCGTCGGCCGCAGATCTCCGTGTACGACGGCACGAAGTTAATCTGGGGTGTTCAAGAAGCCTCGAATACGCACTGAGCGCCTCCCTACGCCTCGAAGGGGGGCGAAGCGACGATTCTGGCGGGATCGATTCCGAGCGCCTTCAAGGAACCGCCCCAACGCTCACCGTAAGGCGTTTCAAAAAGAATGCGCTCGTCGAGCTCGGACGGAATCCAGGCGCCTTGCGACAGCTCGTGATCCAGCTGGCCCGGACCCCAACCAGCGTAGCCCAGTACCAGTACTTGCTTGCTCGGCCCTTGCCCCGTGAGGACACGCCGGAGCAGATCGCGCGACGCGCTTACCGCCAGGCGGGAGGTTACCTCTACCATCTCGTCGCTCTTCTCGTCGTAGCCGGCGTGGTCGTACAGAATCCAGCCTGTGTGCGGCGCGACCGGCCCTCCCACCAGAACCGATGATTCCGCGAGATCCCCCTCGATAGTCTCCATGCCCAATTGGGACGCGATCCCGGAGAGGTTGAACGGCGACGGTCTATTGACCACGAAACCGAGAGCACCTTCTGCCTTGTGCTCGACGAGCAACACCACGGAGCGCCGGAAGCTTGGGTCCAGCAACGCAGGCGCTGCGACCAACAAACCGGGTGAGAGCTGCGAGCCCATCGCTGTTAGGGTGCCACTGTTCGCCCTCGAAAGCGAGCCACCCCAGACTAGACGCCCCGGTAGATCCGGTGCACGATGACACACGAGCGACGATGACCAGCGCAGGAGCTCTCCGGCGAGAACCTCATCGCCGCCTCGGGGAGTCGCAACGCACCGGCAAGTGTGTCGATGGTGCCGGCTCTGCCTCCGTTTGCAGCGCGGATCGACCGTTGTCGCGCTCGTACCACCCTTGCGGGCACGGATCGACAGCCGGCCGCGAGTCAACACCCGGTTACAAGTCAACAGTGCGCCCGGCATTGGATGACCAATGTAAGCGGGCTGCGGGGCTGGCACAGCTGCTACTCATGACGACATTGTGGGCGGCGTTCGCCCCTCGCGGGAGCGCGCAATCTGCCGCTGCGCGTCAGCCTGCCAGGGACGGTTTGCTTCGCGGCAACGCGAACGCGCAAGTAGCACCCGAACGCACAGCGGCAGACCCCGTGCCCGCAGGGTCCGCTCGCCGGCTTCCGGGAAGGGCACAGGCCCCTGCAACGGGCCTTGCTCCAATCAAGCAGCGACGCCCGACACTGCAGCACGGCTCGGCCATCGATCCGACACGGGGAACACAAGCGCCCGCAAAGCGAGCTCGGCCCGCCGACGACCTCCGGTTGCTCAGCGCGAACCCGGATCGCGTGGTGCTGGCATCGACGGCGGAGACCCAGCCGGCCGGTACCGCCTATTTCTCGTCGTACGAGATCTTCCTCCTGCAGTTCGGCTATGCCTTCTCGGATGCTGTGCAGGCCACGCTTACCGGGCTGGTTGACTCCGAAACGCTTTCCCACATCGCCGAGCTGACGCTCAAGGCCAACGTCTATCGTTCGGAGTCGCTCAGGGTCGCTGCGCTCACGGCGATCGACTACCTGGGTTCCGAATCGGATCAAGTCTTGTTCGGGCGCATCGGAGCTTCCGCCACGTTTTGCTTCGTGCGAGGTTGCCACTCGCACTTCAGTCTAAGCGGGATGCTGATCGCCCACCATCAGCTTCACGTGGTGCTACCTGTGGGATTGGCAGCCGGCTTCGTCGTACGTATCTCCAGCAACGTCTCGCTGCTGCTCGAGTACAGCGGGCTGATGACCGCGATCGAAGACCTGGCAGACCTCTTTGGGGAGCAGATGCCGGTCTGGTCGGTCAACTACGGGTGCCGCTTTGGAGGACCCACCTGGGCTCTCGACGTCGCCTTCATCAGAGTCATGAGAGCCCAAAGGCAGGCCAGGCTGACCCCGAGCCAGCAGCTCGGTCGGCTGTTTGGGGTCCCGTTCTTGGCCTTTACCTACCGCTTCACTGTTCCAGGACACTAGGGAGATTTGGGATGCAGGACACTAGTGCCTCTCCACAGGGGAGATGATCGGTTGGCTCGGAGTCATCGGAGCACGGGGAGGTCGTCGGGAGCGACGAGCAGTTCGATGCTTCGTGCCAATCGGGGGGTTCGACGGATGAGCCCTTTGCTCTCGAGCTCGCGGATCATTCGATGGACGGACGGGGGGGTGACCTCGAAGAAGCGCTGCATGTCAGCCTCCGCCGGCGGACGCCGATGGATCTTCGAGTAGGCGTAGATGAAGGCCAGGTACTGGCCCTGGAGCTCTGTGAACGCAGGCTTGGTGGCGGCGGGGATGGACATCGTGGCCACAGCCTGATCTGGTTGGGCCTCCGAGGAAAGGAGGCTCTGGATGAACATGAAGTATATTGTCGAGCTCACCACAGCGGAGCGCGAGTCGCTTCAGGCTTTCGTCAACAGCGGGAGCAAGCTGGCCAGGAAGGTGAAGCGAGCGCAGCTCTTGTTGGCCGCTGACCAGGGCTACGGCGATCAGGACATCGCCGAGCTCGTCGGGGTGGGCACGTCGACCGTGTACCGGGCCAAGAAGCGCTTTGTGGAGCGGGAGTTCGATGTCGTGCTGGACGACGAGCCCCGCCCAGGCGGCAGCCGTAAGCTCACGGGCAAGGAAGAGGCGCTGCTGGTGGCGGTCGCCTGCTCCAAGCCGCCAGCGGGGCGAGCCCGCTGGACGATGCAGCTCCTGGCCGACGCCTTTGTCTCGATGACGGGGCACACGTCGTTGTCGGGCGAAACCGTCCGGCGCCGCCTTGGCGAACAGAAGCTCAAGCCGTGGCTGCAAAAGATGTGGTGCATCCCCCGCGTCGATGCGGAGTACGTCGCCCGGATGGAGGACGTCCTCGAGCTCTACGCTGAGGAAGCCTCAGCCGCAGAGCCCGTTGTGTGCTTCGACGAGTCCCCCACCCAGCTCATCGGAGAGACCCGCACTCCGATTCCCGCGGCTCCCGGTCGTCCAGCTCGGATCGACTACGAGTACCGCCGCCATGGAACGGCGAACCTATTCGTATTCCTCGACGCGCATAGACCCTGGCGCCACGTGAAGGTGACCGATCACCGCGAGTCCGCCGACTTCGCTGAGTGCATGCGCGAACTCGTCGATGTGCACTACCCGCAGGCCGAGCGCATCCGCGTGGTCCTCGACAACCTCTCGACCCATACCGAAGCTGCGCTCTATCGGTCCTTCACGGCCAAGGAGGCCCGACGCATTCTCCGACGGCTCGAGTTCCATTTCCTCCCGAAACACGCGAGCTGGCTCAACATGGTCGAAATCGAGATCGGCGTCATGAAGACGCAGTGTCTCGAAAGACGGATCGGGGACGACCACGACCACGCAGCGTCTGAATACCACCTTGGTCCTGGCCACCTGAAACGTGCCACTTCCCTCAGATCAACTGCCCTGCAATCGTTTTGAAGACACTCCCTAGCACTAGTACTAGTACGCCCCTGTAACCCCCAACGTAAGCGTCGCTTCTCGCTCGAAGGCCCCGTTGAAGGTCTCCCGCTGATAGTAAAAGTCCCGGCGTCCCTCGGCAAAGATGTTGTTCACGTCTGCAAACACCGAATAGTTATCGGTGATATGGAAGGTCGCATTGATGTTGAAACGCTGGTTACCCTGTGTCCAAACCGGCTGGGCGTTCTCCTGTTGCGCTCCCTGTCCCGCTAGGTTTCTGAAGAAATCGTCTCGATACACGTAGGCGACCCGCACCGCAATCGGGCCCTTCTCGTAGTAGCCGATTGCATTGATGTTGTTTCGCGATGCCCCCGGGAAGCCATAACCCCCGTCGTCGACCTCCGCGTTGTCAAATTTGCTCCTCACGAACGTGTAGTTCCCCTGCAGCCCAAAACCGTCCCACGGAGCGGTCAAGAACGTGAATGGTTGGTTGAAGCCCAGCTCAAACCCGAATACCCGCCCGTCCGATATGTTCTGCGGCGTGAAGATAAACATGTTTGATCCAGCAGTTGGATAACCCGGAAGCGACCCGACGGTCGTCTGTACATAGACGAAATCTGTCACCTCTTTATAGAAGCCGCTTAGAATCACCGAGCCATCGTTCGGAGTGTAGTACTCGAGCGTCGCATCGAAGTTCCATGACGTGGTTGGCTTGAGCTCTGGATTTCCGATCTTGCCTATCCAGGGATCACCAACCGAGTTCGGTCTGATCGCGCCCTGCCGGGGAGCCAGATCCGAGGGGTTGGGCCGCGAGAGCACCCGCCCCGCGGCGAGGCGCAGGACCAAATCCTCTTGCAGATCCAAGCTGACGTTCGCGCTCGGCCACGGCCGCCAGTACGTGTTGCTCGCGAACATGGGACTGCGCGACCCGTCCTCCTGAACGGCGAACCCCTCACCTGCGACCCGGACACCCACCAGCCGCACACCGATATTGCCCCCGAAATCTCTGTCCAGCAGCTCGCCTCTCAGGTTGGACTCGGCGTAGAGCGCAGCCACATCCTCGACGTACGCGAACGAGCTTGCCGGATCGACGCCCAGATCTTGTTGGTGGCCCAGCTCTGGAATAGCGGCGTATAGCTGATCACGACTGCCAATGGGAAACTCATTCGCCAGCACGCCCTTCCCGGGGAAGAAGTTGTAATCGCTCGTCCGATCCTGGGCGATCGCCTGAAGCGCTCTCGCGTTGATATCAGTCTGAGAATACCGGTATTCCATGGTGACTCGATCTTGGGTCGCGTCGAGGATGTTCGTCCGGGTCGAGTCCACGTCTGCCCGCGTTACGCGCGCCCCGTACTCAATGGAGTCCAGCACGCCGTAATCTAGGGCGTTCTCGAAGTCGAGCCTGAAGCCGAGCTCCTGACCGTCCATGAACACGTCACGTATCAAGGCTTGACCCCGCGGCAGGTCGAAGCCATTCAAAGGGAATTGACCGAGATCGGAGCTAAAGAGTCCGTTGTCCGTGTTGAAGCTCACCTGGCTGGCATCGATGGTTTGCATCATGATGGGCAAATCCAAATCCTGGAAATAGTCCACACGGTTGTAGCTCACGTCGAGCTTCGCTCTGAAGGTCTCCGTTGGTTTGTAGTCGAAGTTGATCCCCGTGACGGTGGTCTTGGTCTTGTTGCTGAAATAGAAGGGTATGAAGCGCACCGGAACCCCCTGTCTGCATGCCGGTCCGGCCTTGATTACGGGCTGCAGCGTGACAGGATCGAGCTCCCTGTCGTTGAAGCAGTTCACTTCCAGGACTCCGGGTGCGACGGACTGCAGCGTGTTGGTGTGATCGATCACGAGTTGATCGGGAGTAAATACGGTGTTCTGAATGGCGTCGCCATAGACCGGCGCAATCCGGTTACGGAAGGAGACGTTGTTGTAGTACGTGAAGACGCCTTCTGCCGAAATCTCGAGATTGCCCAAGGGCCGCCACTGTACGGCGCCCGCAAGAGAGCTGCGACCTCGGGCCTCGCGGATCGGTTCGAAATCGATGTCGTTGATGACGAAGACGTCCGGGATGACCTGGTCGCGGATTCCGTCACCGTTGGTGTCCATCTGGATGTTGTACTTGCGTATGCCAGGAAAGAGCTGATTGCGCCCTGGATACGACTTGCCCGCGAGGCCCATCAGGTACGCTCCAAAGGTGTGGTCGTCGTTTCTGCCGCCTACTATGCCGCTCACGCGGGGCCCGATGCGGCGGCCTATCGAGCCGCGATCAGCCTGCGTGGTGACCGACCCGAAGAAGTTGTCGTAGGTCCTGTAATTGGCATCGAACAGCGGCTTTCGGGTCTGGATCTCTACGAGGCCCGCAAGGCCGGACTCCACGTCGCTCGCAGTCGTTGTCTTCTTGACCGTCGTGCCGGAGATGATGCTCGTGGGAATGACGTCCAGGTTGAAGACCCGAAGGTTGGTCAGCGCCTCGGTTCCCGAGGACAGGGGAGTCCTTCCGTTGATGGTGGTCTTCACGTAAGCGGGACCTAGACCGCGTACAGAGGCTCGATCTCCCTCCTGAGCGCCGTCGTTGCGCTGGATCTGTACGCCGGGGATACGCTGAAACGCGTCGGCCAACGAGGTGTCAGCGAACCGTCCAAGCCCGATTGCCGAAATCGCATCCACCACCGAATCGGCTTCGCGTTTCGTGTCCTGGGCACGCTGGATGCTGCTCCGAATACCGGTAATGCGAATCTGTTCGACGTTCTTGGGACGATCGCTTTTGGTGGTCCCTTGTTCGTCAGTCCCCTGTTCGTCAGTCCCCTGTTCGTCAGTCCCCTGTTCGTCACCACCACCCTCGTCCTGTGCTTGCGCGGTTGCCGACCGTGTGGCGGCAAGAAGTACGAGGAGCAGGGCACCCCACAGCAACTTCGAGTACGCTAGTGCCCGTCCCGAAACTCCGGACCGAGCATCGCGCAACCCCGCGGGGTCGGATGGCGTGTGGGCGGGCAGGAGCTGCACAGCTGAAGTAGGCGCAACGTCTTCCTCTCTTATCGTGTCGTACGGCATGGCGTTCCCCTTCAAGTGATGTATCAAGTGATGTATTCGCGAAGCTGTGGCCCAGGCATTGTGGGAGTGGGTCTGCCCGCAGACAGCTCGGGTATTGAAGCGCCGTCGAAGCCCGCGGACCGTTGGTGTGGTCCAAAGGCGCGCGCAGTATACGGTAAGCATTTGTGTGTGCAAAGCATATGTGAAAATGAATGATCTCGGATACCTGAGCCCAGGCAGCCAGGCAGCCCAGAGGCAGGTGGACGTGTTTCGCGCAGCATGGCTTGGCTGAGCACGCTCGATGGCTATCGGTGTGCAGTCCAGTTCGTCGCCCGTGCAGTCACCTTGTCGGGAGCACATGCCCAAGGGCCAAGCAGCCGTTGGCCAACCAGTGGCGCCGTGCAGCCATGGCCATCCCGCTCCACATCACCGAAGGAGACTCCCGTGGCGAGGTACTAGGCTGGCCCCGATTTGCTCACGGGATCTGGTACCAGAAGGTCGCCACCGAGTAGTCCACCGGACCGCCGTGCCAGTTCCAGACCTCCATATCGACCTTCAGGGATTGGTCGAACGGAATGCCGTCTAGCGCGCGCGTACGGCTGTTCACCGTAGTGCCCGAAGCCTGGTTCGCATCGCCCAATGGCTGGCTGATGAACGGCTGGCTGAAAGTTTCGGTATGGCCCCAGGCATAGCCATAGTAGTCCTCTGTCCCGGTACCGAAATGGGAAGGAAAGGCTTCCCCGTCGACGAAGATCTTCTCGTCCCCTTCACCCCACCAGCTGCGGGCTGACTTGGACACCTCGAGCGTGTCGCCCACGTACACGCCCCTGCCCTGGATCGTGACGTAGTTCCAGTCCTTGCCTTGCGCCCCAACCGTCGGCAGGCGCAGGTCTTCGCGATATGCGGCGTGAAAGTGCATGGAGTCCCGGGTCCAGCTCCAAGCGCCCGTTTCGACCTCGAGGTCGACCTGAACCGGTTGATCCCCGCTGTTGACCACGCGCACATTCGCGTTCGCCTGGTAGGGCATGGTCCAGTACACGGTCATCTGCCCGGTCGCGGGATCGACAGTTCGGTACCACTCGTTCAGGGCCTCGAAGCGCTTGCTTCCGGTGCCGAAGAAAAGCCCAACTGGAACCCGCGCCGTCTGCCGCCCGTCGAAGCCGAGCTCCAGCAAGGTCTGCCTGAGGGCTGCCGCTTGGTTGCCGGCTTGGAGCGTGAGACGGAGCCTCCGGATGGCGCCAGCGCCCGCCAGCGGT
>JAKSBK010000217.1 GCA_022361155.1 Pseudomonadota bacterium | reverse complement strand
TTGTCGAAGAACACCGGGCTGTCGGCCGATATCACACCGGCGCGCGCGGGTCCACCGAGGGCAGTCCCGGTCAGCTGGCCGTAGGTCGGATCGATTGCGGTCTGAATCCGCTGTCGAGCGTCCGCAGGTAAGACCTTCGGGTACGTATCGCCTGTGCGCGAGTTTTGATCTATGTGACTCGCCGCCTCCTGCTCAACTGCCGTTACAGCCTCGATGATCGTTCCCTTGTCCAGGCCGAGCGACTCCCACCCTCCGGCCACATCCTCCATGTCCAGTCTGTTGAGCAGGCCAGACGCCAGATCACGCACGTCCTTCGAGGTCTTCTCGTCCTTCGAAGACAGAGACCAGATTCGGTTCAGCTCGTGGACGAGGTCGGTTCGTAGGATGGTGGCGGCGTCTCGAACCGCGGACTCGTTTCGGGCCAGCCGGAGCGCTTCAAGCGGTACTGGCCGTTGAACGCCTTGGGATGCCCGAAAGAGGCGCACGAAGTCATCCGTGTTCAGGAACCAGTACGGGATCGCGAGCCGATCGCTCAACCTCTCCGGGTCGGAGTCCGGAGACCGTGCGTCGTACAGCCTTTCGGTCGCGTGCGTTGAGATGAGATCCCAACGAGAAATGGTGGTCGATGATCTCGGTGTAGTTGTGCTTTCTAAGGTCGCGCAAAGCCTCGGCGAAGTAGTCGACGACGAAGCCGTAGTGGTCGGTGAAGTGCTCGTTGCGCATCTTCGGGACTTCCCAGCCGGGCAAGTAGAAGTGGAGACGATCGATGAACGCCATGTCGTCGCGGATGACGTCGGGCATGGGCGCGAAGAGGTGTCCGGTCTGCACCATCACGTCGACGGGCTGCTGGGTGTTTCCAAACATTGCGATGCTCGCGTAGCCCGCCATCGCCTCCTGCCCGCGCTGGAACTGCCCCGACTCGCAGTAGGTCTTCATCGTGGTGATGACTTCCTTGGGCATCTTCTGGAGGTCAGCCACCTCATCGAAGCCGATCACGTCCCAGATCATGACCATGCTCGGAGCGAAACTCGCTCACCAGCAGGTAGCGGATGGTTTTGTCGCGCGCTTCCGTGACGGTGGTCTCATCCGGCAGCGTCAAACCAAGACGTGTTTGAATGAGCGCAAGTAGCTCCCGCGTTGCGTCCTTTTCCGCGACCGTGCCATCCTTGGTGTCGTCCGCGAGCCAGTTCGCCAGGAGAGCTTCGCTGTGGGTGCCATCGAAGATGGTCCGGAGGATCGAGGCCGGCTTCCCTTCGTCGCCCTGACCCAAAAAGGAAACGATGTCGCCGTAGCCAATGCTAGCCGGACGGAGCATCTCGTCGATCTGGCCATCGGTGAATCGCTTGCGCAGGACGTTGAGGGCGAGGCGTCGAAGCGGCGGCTCGTAACAGGTGCCCGCCTTCTCGATCTCCATCAAAGGAGAGGTTCGGCGGTCCCGGGGCACACCGGGGACGTAGACGATCAGCGGCTCCGGCTTTTCCGCGGCAACGATCGGTTCGACCGCGGCGCGGACCGCGAAGAACGAGCCCTGATACCGCACGAGAAATGCCAGCTCCTCGCCGATGAACACACGGGGCAGGCCGTCATAGCCGGTGCCGACCTCTTGCAGCTCGCGATCGAAGAACGGCAGAAACTCCCGGCGCTCGTCGTAGACCACGACGACGCAACGCTTCTTCAGTCGCGTACCCGCCGCAGGTTGTCCGTGCGAGAGAGGTCGAAGTCCCAGTCCTGAAACACGGAGTACGTCTCGTCGATCAAGGAGCCCTTGATGATCGTGAATGACGAGACAACGCGGGACCGGGCGTTGCGCATGTTCAGGTCTCCAGCCTCGCGTAGGGGATAGCCGGGTTGCCGGCTTCGCCGCGCGCAAAGCCGGCAGCCAGGAGGGTGAAAACGTCGTCGGTGGGTTGGTGAGTGCCGGGCAAGGGCACTGCGCGGTTCTCAGCCGAACGCCGGAGCTTTCCGACGGCATCGACGTCGGCGTCTGAGATGAGCTCGAACTGGCGGAGGGCGGCGAGAAGATCGCTTCCTTCGTAGGCGGCGAGCTTCTCGAACAGCGGGGCCCACTTCTCGCCCTCGTCGAGCCATCCCTGCCAGTGCTCTTCCAACTGGTCCTCGATCTCAGCGGGCAGGTGCCACAAGGTCATGCACCCTGGGGGATTGAAGATCTCGTGGCAGCGGGAGCTCGCTACCGCGAACACGATGCGCGCCTGCGCGAGGCTGTGCGTTGCAGGGAGTCCACGCCGGAGGGCGACTGCTCCTCGGCGCGCGAGCATGCCTTGCGTGTTCCACCAACGAGCGACGTCCATCTCACCGTGGCGCGCGACCACCAGCCGCAGGCGGAAAAGCCGATCGAAGTCGATGATCGGAGCGGGTGCGCTCATCCGTGCCCCTCCTCGCCGGCCGGTTTTGGCCCCTCCGCGCCGACGCCCCCCGCGCGCACCCACTCATCGACCTCGGACAGCTTGAACTCCCAGAAGCGACCGACCTCGTGGGCGGGGAGGCTTCTGTGCTCGATCCGTCGATCGATGGAGTTCTTCGCGATGCTCAGGTGCTTAGCGACATCTCCGACGGAGACCCAAGGTTCAGTGGACATCCGCAAACTCTCCCAGCGGCAACGGCTCCCGGCGTGACCCGCACCCAGGAGCGCTGTGCCTGGCTCCCTCAAAATTGAGTAGATCCGAGCATATCGCCTACTACCGGCTTGTGCAGCGGCGCCTGAGCGCAACATCGGTGAAGTCCGTCGCATGCCTCCCGGGCGGCACACGAGGCACGCCCAGGCATCCGCGGGCCGCTGGGGGTTCTAGACGGCAGGGACGCCTTTCGGAGCACTTGCTGACTCCCCTGCCGCTGGTGTAGACGGCTCTCAACCGATTCGGTGAACGCTGTCATGGCTTCTCGCGCTCCTCGCTCCTGCGGGGCTTGGGCGCGTTTGTCTTCTCCGCGAGGCGCTTGGTCTCGGCCACGACGCGATCGAAATCGCTCTCAAACAGTCGGTCCTGTACGATGCGGTACTTCTCGAACTCACTTTCGGCATGCGCCCTGGCGATCTCCGCCGTCACCTTGCCAGCGTCCGAGAGCACCTCGCGATCGGTCGCGACGAGGAAGCGGTTCAGCCGTGTCTCCCAGTCCTGCATGGTCATGGGGATCTTGCGGAGCGCCATGTCCTCGGCAACGTCGAGGTAGGCGTTCACCAGGCGCGAGAGCTGTGCCAGCTCGTGCTCACTCAGATAGTTCTTGGCCACGATCGCGTCGAACTTCTGGATCTTGCCGTGAGGCGCGTCGGTCCAGGTGTGGAGGCCCATGTGCTCCTTGCTGGAGTCGGCGCGGCCGACGATGACCTCGGCTGCGGTCTGCCCGTGGATGGCCCAGTGCAGCTTGTTCTGCACTTTGGCGAAGAAGCGCTTGGTGGCCTGCGCCGTCACGTCGTAGTCGACGGACGTCGCGTAGATGTCGGTAATCTTCTGGTAGAACTTGCGCTCCGACAGCCGGATCTCGCGGACGCGCTGGAGCTGCTCCTCGAAGTAGCGATCGCTCAGGACCGAGCCGCCGCGCTTGAGGCGCTCGTCGTCCATGGCAAAGCCCTTGATGGTGAACTCCTCGATGACGCGCGTGGCCCACTTGCGAAACTGCACGGCGCGCTCGGAATTGACCTTGTAGCCCACGGCGATGATGGCCGAGAGGTTGTAGTGCTTGGTGTCGTAGGTCTTGCCGTCTGTGGCAGTTATCCGAAAATTTTGGATAACTGCCTCCTCCTCGAGCTCGCTGTCCGAAAACACCCTCTTCAGGTGGTAATTGACGGTGCGAACGTCGACGTCGTAGAGTTGCCCCATCATCTTCTGGCTGAGCCACACGTTCTCATCGGCATAGACCGCCTCGACGCCGCCCCCGCCGCTGGCCGCCACGAACGTCAGGTACTCGGCCGCGGAGGAACGGACGAGGGAGGCCGTAGGGGACTTCTTCTTGCGGGTCATCCGGCCTCCAATCGACACTCGCGGCGCGTCTGCTTGCATCTCGGCTCGCGGGTTGTCGGCGGCGGCCCACAGGGTCTGCTCGAAACCTAGAGTCGCGCCGTTGTTCTTCTTGGTGCCGGCCGCTTTCTTCTTGGCCTTCGCCTTGGTTTGGCGCTTGCGTTTGGCCGTCATTCCGATGCCCCCCGTGACGAGGTGTCACCCGTTCCCGATTGCTTCTGCACCTCGATCCAGGCGTCGATGTCTTCCCGCTTGAAGCGCCAGGTCCCGGCGACCGTGAAGCCCGGCAGATCGCCGCGCTTCACGCAAGGTTCAGTGGACATCCGCAAACTCTCCCAGCGGCAACGGCTCCCGGCGTGACCCGCACCCAGGAGCGCTGTGCCTGGCTCCCTCAAAATTGAGTAGATCCGAGCATATCGCCGCCTGTCCTGTCACTCAATATCGCTCCAGGGAGGATTTAATAAACGCTACCGCTGCGAGCGCGCGGGCGGGCGCGTTCACGACCTACGTCCTCGAAATAGCGCTGCCATTCCTGCGGCCTCTTCTCCGGGCGCGCTCCCGATCGCACTCCACCCACACGCCCGGTCTGGATCGTTTACTTTGTCGCGCCTCCTAAGGCCCGGGACTGCCGCAGGGCGTTCCTGTTTCCCTGGCCATGCCAGTGCCGCTGGCTGATTGCGGCGGCGCCTCGAGGAAACCGGCGCTGCCAGAATCAGCGCCGCCGCTTGCGGCTGGACTGCAGCTGCGAATGCAGAAGTACCAACCGATGCATATGCGTTGCTCGCAGCGGCCGCCTGGAACGCCACAGTCCGACGAGTATCCCGGGAAGCACCCGCGACCCGGCCCTCCAACCGGTAGACTGCAGACAAGTGAGCCCTGAAAAGGCAAGCATGGGAAGCTGGGCGGACATCCGTCGCCGAGCTGATAGTGTTGATGGCTACCCCAGCACTTGACTTCGCCGCCGCCCAAGCGAGCGCAGGTGTGCTCCCCTCCCGCTGCGATTTCAAGTACGTCCTTGGGCTCATCGGGTTCGACAGGCGTTGGACTCTGCTCGGGTGACGTGGTGCCATCGCCCAGCTGGCCTGTGTGGTTGTAACCCCAGCACCGAATGCTGCGATCAGGCAACAGCGCGCACGTGTGGGACCTGCCGGCGCTCAGTGCCTCGGCCTGAGGGCTCATGCTCAGCGCCAAGGGTAAGCCACTCGAGGTCGTTGTGCCTGTGCCGAGCTGTCCCGCCTTGTTGTCGCCCCAGCACCTGATCTCGCCACTGGTCAGCCGGGCGCAGGTGTGATTGCCGCCTGCGCTCAACTCCACCGCACCCATCAGCCCCCGCACAGCAACCGGCATGGCACTGTCGATGGTGGTGCCGTCGCCCAGCTGCCCGGAGCCATTGGAACCCCAGCACTTCACCTCACCGCTGCCAAGCAGCGCGCAACTGTGGCCGCCACCGCTAGTCAGCTCCACCGCACCCATGATCCCAGCAACGGTCACCGGAGTGGTGCTGTCCGTGCTCAAGCGATTGCCTAATTGGCCCCTACTGTTTGAACCCCAGCAGCGAACCTGACCGTTTCGCATCCTCACGCAGGTGTGGCGCCCACCCGCGGCCACCTCGACTGCATCGCCCACGACTGGCGTGGCCTGCTTGACGCCCTTCGCGGTGCCCGCACCGAGCTGCCCTAGATCGGAAGGGGCCCAGCAGGCGACCTGTCCGTCATTGCGAAGAGCGCAGGTGTGATGGCCGCCCGCGCTGATTCGCGTTGCGCCGGCAAGGCCGTCAACAAGCACCGGCGAGGGATCGTGAGGCCTGACCGAGAGGCGACCGCTAAAGCCGCGTCCCCAACAACGTACCGTTCCGTCCGACAAACGGGCGCACGCATGCTGCTCGCCCGCAGTAATTTCGACCGCGCCCATGGCGCCGTGGACGGTTGTGATGGTTCTGCGAGGCCCACTGGGACCGCCGAAGCCGCCGAGGCCACCCAGACCGCCAAAACCACCGAAGCCCCGCCAGCCTCCGAAGCCTGCCAGCCCTCTCACGCCGGCAACGCCGCCCGCGCCGCTGCGGGCTCCCACGCCCCCGGCTCCCCAGCCGACAACACCGCCCATACCACCGCGGCCT
This sequence comes from Pseudomonadota bacterium, assembly GCA_022361155.1. Lineage (NCBI taxonomy): Bacteria > Pseudomonadati > Pseudomonadota > Pseudomonadota bacterium. The sequence continues at coordinate 2,584 of JAKSBK010000217.1, read as the reverse complement.
CCGGCTGCGATAACACCGCCCGAGCCCCCACGACGCCCCGCCGAGCCAACCACACCTCCCCAACTCGGCCTCCCGCCGGCCACGATTCCGGCGTTTGCGGTTGCGGTTCCACCTCTACCCGCGCTCCCCGTCCAAGTACCTGCCCAAGTTCCTGCGCGCCCTGTCCAAGAGCCCGCGAGACTCGGAGAGTCTGGCGGCGCAACGGTCGTCTTCGCACCGCATGCAGCAGCCGCGAAAGCCAGCGCTAGCGAGAGCCCACCACGGCCCAGCATAGGAAAAGGATGCCATCTCATCGAGCAAACTACAAGGGCGCGTCTTCGGTTCTTCGGCCACGCTAGCGCTGGCGCTTCTCGAGGCGCGAGTCCGGCGCAGGGGAGCGCGCATCGAAGTCTTCCGCGCAAGCGTTCGTACAGGATTCTATTGTTGCATCCAGGATCTCAGCCGTCAGTACACGCACGCCTTCATCCAACAGATGTAGATAGACATTACTGCCTTTGTTTGTACTAATTAACGCTTTTGAAGGCAAGTATGGTCCTCCTCGTCCAGCCGGTCACGGCCTGGCGGGTGCGGCTCAACGTCCTGCGTTCGACTCGAGGTTCGGCGATCTCGGAGCTCCAGCTCTTCGCTCCGTGACGCGGAACGGCTCGGGACCATTACTGCAACTACTACTCAACATCGAACGAAGCCCCTTGGCGCTGCGGATCTCATGACCCGTGATTCAACCGGCCGTAGTCGTACTCGGGCAGCACGAGATCGTCGCGAAGCGCACGGGCCAGGAGGTGCCTCGCGAAAAAGGGCTTGTTCGCGAGATTCACGGCACGATTCCGCAGCCAGCAACCTAGCCTGTCGGCGGGAGCGAAGAAGCCGCGTGGGGGCGCCGGCGATATAGACCGCGGCGGCAGCTTGGGGTAGGTCTCGGCCATGGACGCTGCTACCGACGCCGGCTGGACGTCGCTGCTGCCCGCGCTGGTCACGATCGGGTTGGCGTTTGCGACGCGGCAGGTGATACCGGCCCTGTTCGCGGGGATCGTCACGGGATCGCTCGTGCTCTACGGGCAGACGGGCGACAGCGCGGACTTGAATTTCATCTCGCGCTTCTTCATTCCTTCGATCGGCGCGGAACGCTACGCACAGATCCTGCTGGTCTACCTTTGGTCGCTCGGCGGCCTGCTCGGAATCTGGCAAAAGACCGGTGCCGCCCGCCACTTTGCCGAGAGCGTGGGCATGCGGCTTTCGCGAACCCGCAACCACTCTCTGTTCTTCGCCTGGCTGCTCGGCGTGATCTTTCATCAAGGGGGGACCATCAGCACGGTGCTCGTGGGCTCGTCGGTCAAGCCGGTCAGCGACGCGCACGGGGTGAGCCACGAGGAGCTAGCCTATGTGGTCGACTCCACGGCTTCGCCCATCGCAACCGTGCTGCCGTTCAACGCCTGGCCCATCTACGTCGGGGGCCTGGTGGCCGGCAGCATCCCCCTGATCCCGAGCGCCGAGGAAGGCGTGCGCTTCTTCATGGGATCGCTGCCGTACAACTTCTACGCCATGTTCGCGGTGCTATCGACGCTCCTGTTCGCCTGGCAGCGCCTTCCCTTCGTGCCGGGACCCATGGCAGCGGCACGCAAGCGAGCTCTTGAAGGCGGTCCTCTGGATCGCCCCGGTGCCCATCCCATGCTTGTCGACGCGGCCGCAGACGACCTTCAGGGCGACGCCGGCTATCCCGCGGGCCTCGTGGATTTCCTGCTGCCGCTCGCGCTCCTCATCGGAATCAACGTGGTGCCTTACCTCTTGTGGGAGGAAAACTGGGTAAACGAGGCGTTCATGGCTTCGGTGCTCAGTGCGATGCTGATCGCGCGACTGCGAGGCATGGCGCTGAGACCGATCGTCCAGGGCTTCATTTCGGGCTGCGCCAGCATGACCATCGGTGCCATCGTGCTGGGATTGGCGGTCACCATCGGCGCGGTGGCCAAGGAGCTGCACACGGCAGACTTCCTCGTCGGGGCGATCCAGGGCGGCATCCCTGCGCTCGCCCTACCCGCCGCCCTCATGCTGCTGTCCATGGCCATCGCCTTCGCTACCGGCACCTCCTGGGGTACCTACGCCGTCGTTTTTCCCATCGCCATGCCGCTGGCTTGGGCCTTCCATCCCGACGCGCGCTTCGTCGAAATCTGCTTTGGCGCGGTCCTCGGAGGCTCGGTCTTCGGCGACCAGTGCTCGCCGATCTCGGACACCACGATCCTGTCCAGCATGTTCACGGGCTGCGACCTGATGGACCACGTCAAGACCCAGCTGCCGCTGGCCTTGAGCGCAGCCGGGCTGGCCGCCCTGTGCTCCACACTTCTCGTAGTCGTGGGCCGGTAGACCCGTTGCAACCTGAAGCCAACGTGGTCGACCTTTGTGCTAAGGGCCCGCGGAAGAACAACTCGTGTGTTTCGGCGAGGACTGGGCGCCGCTGGCGAGGCGCGACGACGAGGAGTATTGGGGATACTTCGAGGAGGAGCAACATAGCCAGCGGTGGTCAGAACCGGCGAAATGGATGAGTTATTCTTCCGCGGACCCTAACGGCGAAGAGCGATGAGCTCGGCGATTT
>JAKSBK010000216.1 GCA_022361155.1 Pseudomonadota bacterium | reverse complement strand
CGTCGACACATGGTTGGCCAACGAGATTGCTCAGCTATACAGCGATTGCCTGGGTGCCGGCTGGCGCACGCATCTGTGCCGCCCGGATACCTGGCGCCACATCGAGCACATGGACGAGAGCGAGCTTTGGACTATCAAGGTCGCGTTGAAGAGGCGCCTCCTCGACTTCGTCGCGCGCAGGCATCAGCGGCGCCGGGAACGGCTGGGAGTGGACGATCCGCGGCCCAGGCTGCGATCCGACCGGCTCACGATCGGCGTGGCCCGGCGCTTCGCCACCTACAAGCGTGCCATGTTGATGTTCGAGGACTTGGACCGGGCCAAGGCCCTGATCACCGACCCGGAGCGGCCGCTGCAGTTCATCTTCGCGGGCAAGGCCCATCCGGCCGACGGGCCCGGCAAGGCGCTCCTAAGGAGACTGTGCGAGTTGAGCAGGCTTGCCGAGCTGCGGGATCACGTGGTCGTCGTCGAGAACTACGATATGAACGTCAGCCGGCATCTGCTGGAGGGCTGCGACCTGTGGCTCAATATGCCCCGCAGGCCGCTGGAGGCTTGCGGCACCAGCGGCATGAAGGCCGTGTTCAACGCCACGCTCAATTGCTCCACGCTCGACGGCTGGTGGGATGAGGCCTGCGACGGCGAAAATGGCTTTGTGATCGGTGATGGCCAGGTTTGCGCCGACCCGGCCGATCAGGACCGTGCGGATGCGGCCGCGTTGCTGGCAACGCTCGAGGGGCAGGTCGTGCCCATGTACTACGATCGCAACCACGCCGAGCTTCCGATGGCTTGGCTGATGCGTGTGAAACGGGCGCTCAAGACCCTTGCCTGGCGCTACAACGCGGACCGCATGGTCATGGACTACGCGCGCAGGCTGTACGTCCATGCGTCCAAGACCAGTACCGCGGAAATCCTCGACTAGTACCACGCGTTGAGCCCATGACTACCAGACTTTTCCAGAAGCGGCCCGGACAGTACTTGGAAACGAATCGTGCCAAGGCTGCCTTCGAGGACATCTATAGGCGGTCCACGCCTCATGCATACTTCAGCGAAATGCGGCGCCTGGGCTACCAGATTGGAGAGCAAGCGCGCCCCTACTGCATCGCTGCCGCCCAGTTGATTGCGCGCGCCGCGCCCGCCTGGCCGGTGCAGATGCTGGACGTCGGATGCTCCTACGGCGTCGGCTCGGCATTTGTGCGCTATGGCTGCTCCTTCGAGGAGCTCGTTTCCTTCTTCGACTCGCGTGCTCCCACGGGCTACCATGAGTGCACAGCGGCCACGCGCACGTGGTTGAACGTGGTTGCGCCAGCCCTCGACATGCGGGTGGTTGGCCTGGATGCGTCGGGCAACGCTATCCGCTTCGGGCTGGACGCCGGACTGTTGGACGCTGGCATCAGCCGCGACCTCGAATGCGAAGATCCCAGTGGCCACGAACAGGCTTGGCTCGCTGGCTGCAACCTGCTGATTTGCACCGGCGCCATCGGCTACGTGGGCAGAGCCACGTTTGACCGGATCCTTGCGCACCTGGGCACCAACCACCCCGGTGGCTGCGGGTCGATGGCGGTAATGACCGTGTTGCGCATGTTCGACCCCTGCGAAGTGGGGCAGGCCTTCGAGGCGGCCGGTTACGCCTTCGAGCACGTCGGCGATGTGCGCTTGCCGCAGCGCGGTTTTGCCGACGAAAGCGAGCAACAGAACGTGCTCACCAAGGTGCGGGCCAGGGGCCTGGACACGCGCGACGTGGAAGAGCGCGGCGTGCTCTATGCCGATCTGTACATTGCAGGCGTCCCGGAGCTTCAACCCCGACTACGTGCGGCGATGGACGATGTGAGGCGCAAAGCACCCATCTTCAGTCGTCAAGTCCAAGTTGCGCACGCCTGCGCCTCAGCCCGGAACGGAGCCTCCAGGCTGGCGTTCTGCCGGAGCTGAACAGCGCAGAGCGACCGGAGGCGCACTTTCATGGCGCATTCGCCGTAGATCCGGGGGGAGTCCAGCAAGGCATCCACGACGTTGCGGTGGACAGTGCCGGCGACATCGTTGTCGCAGGCGGCCTTTTCGGTCGCATCGACTTCGGTGGCTAGGCTCGAGTTCAGCACTTTTTCCGGCTCGGGGCGTCCTTGGTTGAATCTCCGGACTACAGTCGTGTGGGGTTGATCAGCACCGGAGGTAGCGGTGATGGCCCTTGATGGCTTGGTTGAGGTAACGGGCCACCGCAATCTAGTGCCAGCGGGCGCCAGGGCTGGGGCCAAACGATCAGGATTCCTGTGGCGAGGCACTAGGAGCTAAGAGGGCTCGGCGCGGGAGCTTACCGCGTTGACCAGGCTCGCCCAGGGCATGAGGTTACGGTGCACGACGTCCTGCCAGGCGAATTGACGGGCGGTGCGCTTGCCTTGTTCCCGCATGGCCCGGGCGTGGGCGGGGTCATGCCGGACCCGCGTGTACTGTGCGATGAACTCCTCCGGCTCGCTGGTGTGCAGCACGATCGCATTGGAGCCCGCCACCGCGTAGTCCTCGCCCGAGCAGCCGGTGGTGGCGATGGCACCCACGGCCATGGCCTCCAGGCCTACCAAACCGAAGGGTTCGTGGCTGGAGTTGGCCAACACCGTGTCGGAGGCCCTGAACAGGGCGCGACGGCTGTCCGGATCGACGTGGGAACCCAGATTCACGAGGTCCGCGCGCTGCAGGTTCTTCAGGCAGCCGATCAATCCACGAACTCCGCTTCCCGGCGGGGCCTTTCTGTCCGCGATGCGCAGGCCTTGACTCCGCGCAGCCTGCAGCACCTCGTGGCCGTGCGCCTCGCGACCGCCCCTCGCGATCAACAACGGCTTCCAGCCACGCCTTTTCATCTCGCCCGCCAGGTGCACCGATGCGATCCAGCGCTTGTCGGGGTCCCAGCGGGCCATCTTGGTCATCACCAAGCGACCCGCGAATGCACTTCGTAGTGCGCGCGTGCCCGCTGCGTGGGGTGGCAGGTAGGCGTCGGGTGGCAAACCGTTCGGAATCACAGCTGCGTCGATTCCCCGCGCGCTCATCCTGTGGCGCATGTAACGGCTGACCGTCGTGATGGAGGCCACGGCGGTCAGGGCTTTCCAGTCTATCCGACCAAATCCAAACGTATTGTTGGCGTTCCACAGCATCGTGACCCGGCTGTGGACTCGCGCCCTTCGCAACAGCCAGCTCAGGTGCAACAGCGCGTTGACGGTCTGCCACTCCTCGGCCATGACCAGAACCTGGCCGCCCTGCAGCACGTGCGGCATCAGGACGCGCTGCAGCAAGAAGGGAGGGAGAGAGGACGCGTAGTCGCCGCTCTTTTCGTCCTCGCCGTCGTAGACGCCGCCACGGCGGTACTGGCTAATCCATTGGCACCAGCGATGCAGGTACAGGTCCCCCATGCGCTCGTGGCCGGGTAGATCAGGGTCACCCACGAACCACAAATGCACCTCGTGCCGCTGTTCCACCAGGGCTTTGGTCAGCCCCTCGACACGGGTTGCGAGGCCACCGGCGCGCGAGTAGGCGTCGGGACCCTCAAACGACAGAATATGGATCTGCATGGCTCACCACGGCTGAATCGGCTTCGGATGGTCGGCAGGCGCCGGGCTCCTCGGCGCAAGATCGGAGGCGACAGTTCGGTTTCCTGAGGTCGAAAGACCCGGGCCCCGCTCCCCTGAAGACGCTGGTGTCCTAGTGCCTGGGGCTTCACGCTGCAAGCTCCCCGTGCAGGTTAAATAGGGCCTCTACGTGATGTTTCCGGGTCGAGCGCGTGATCTCTGGGCGACAGTCGGGGTCGAACGGACTACGAGGATGCGCCGCGTGTCCCTTGACCCTACGCCTGAGCGAGTGGCCTGGACGAAAGAGCGGCCTCCGCTTGCAGCCAGTGCGAGAGCGCCTGGCCGTTCGGGCGACCCTCGGCCTCGTAGATTTCGTACGCCAGGCGCGCAATCTCCTCGTAGCTAGGGGCGACCGGTAGGCTTCCCAAAAGCGAGCTGCCACCGGGTCCAGTGGAGGAGGCACTGCTGGCGCTGGCAACGGCCGGCGCGGCCGCTGTTCGCGAACGGGGCCTCGCCGCGCGCTTCCGCGGCGCTTTCGAGCGCGCCGGAGACTTGGTCCGTCGGCCCGTGCTTGTGGACCCGCCCGCTTCGGCTCCACGAGCTTTGGCAGCCGGCTTGGCCGTCTTGGTCTTGGAACCACTTCGCGGGGCGTCGACACGTCCCGTCGCGTCGTCGCGGCTCCCACCACTGATCTTCGATCGCCTGTTCATACCCGTGACCCTGCGCGCCTTCCAAAAGGAAATCAAGACAGAAAAAGACCCGCCCGAAGAATTGCCCAATTCAAACCGCTTGACCACATTTTGGCATCGAGGAGACACGAAAGAGTGACGCTTCGGTGGCTGCCGCCCGCGCTCCTCCGGCGCTTTGCTCATCGGAAACGCTGGCTCGGGCAGCGTCCAAAACGACGCGTCGCGCTAATCCGCCCCGTCGCTGCGTTTCTACGATCCCGGCGGACGCCCTGGTGACGCGGATCCGGCATCCGGTTCGGTTCGCGCTCCGATACGCAGGTTCGGGTGACGGGCTGTGAACGGCTGCGCGTGCTCCGGTTGTATACGGGAGCCAATCCGTGTACGCGTTAGCCGGAGCGTGAGTGAGAAACACCAGAGTATCGGCCGCGCACCCGGAGCGCACATTGCAGCGCCAAGGGCGTGGCTCGTTGTACTGGCCGTTCTGACCCCGACCCTGGGCTGCTACCACACGGTGCATCCCATCAAACCAACCCCCGCCCCGGCCAAGGCTCCAGCCAAGGCGTTGGTCGAGCCAAAGCCGGTGATGCCATCGAGTGTCTCCGTGGGCAAGCTGTCGCTTTCGGGGCCGCACAGGGTTGGGCGGGTTCCTTTCTGGGAGGGACCCGACAACGAGGGGCGGGACCTTACGCGCACCGGTGACAGCGTGGTGTTGTTCAGCCACCGCGGCGACGAATCGTGCCTTGTGGAGCTGCGGTCCGTTGGCTCGGAGGTGGCGCTTAGCTGGCGAGTCTGGAAGGGTCGGCTGAACAGGGCTGCAAGCGACGGTCGCGGTCGTCTCGTCGTTCACGGCGTGCCGGCCACAGGGGGCCGGTCCGTGGCCAGCCGCCGGCCCATCTTCTTGACCACCGACATTCGACGGCCAGGGCAGCAGCTGCGGCCCTTCAAGCTGCCGCAGGTGCCTGGCTTCGAGCCAGACACGATGCTGTGCGGCAGTCCTGGCTCGATCACGGGTTGGCCCAGGCAGACCAAACGCTACCTTCCCGTGCAAATGCTGCCGGGGCCGCCTCGGGCCTTGCCGTTCAACGCGGCGGTGGTGAAACCGCTCCGATGCGCTTACGGTCACCGCAGCGGATGCAGCAGCCTGCTGCACAAGAGCGACAAGCCCCAGATTTGGCTCTTGAGCACACGCTGTGGCACGAGCGCGAGCACGATCAAGGTGCCGAAGCCAGGCCCAGCGGTTCGGCTGCATCCGTCGGGACTGAGGGTCGAGGCGGAGCACGCGCAGGGCAAGAGCCGGCTGCGCGTGCTGAAGCGCGACGAAGATCCGAGCGAGCTTTCGTTCGATGATTGGGTCTACGCGCTGACCTTCTGGGATGCCGAGACGCTGCTCCTGCACGTTGCTCGAACCGACGCGCGAAGCGTGTTTCATACCCGCGTCGTAGTGCTTGACACCCGAGGCCATCAGCGCGCCCAGCTCGACACCGATCCGTTCAGGGGTGCGGCTCATCGCGTGCCCGTGTCGCAGCACCCTCCGGAGCGCGGCAACGGACTGCCTCTGGCCATGCGCGTAGGCCAGGCCCTGGTGCTGATCGCCGGCGACGGGGTCGTGTGGGCTTGGCGCGGGCAATAGCGCCACATGGCGTCCGTTGGTCAGGATCGCGGTCGAAACCGGGTCCTATCGGTCTGGCAGGTCGAAACGCAGCGGCGGATGGCCGGCGAGCTGAATCGCGTGCCAGGAAGGCTCGGCGTCGGGCACAAGCACGAATGCGGCGCGCGGCAAATCACCGATCGGCTGCCGTACTACCCCGACGTGGGTGATGACGCTGCCGTCTGCATCGAGGATCGTGGCTTGTTCCATCATCGGTCCCTGCAGCCAACCCACATGCTCGCTGACGCCACCCCACGTGATGGGAACCTCTGGATCGACGATAATGGTCCGATAACGGTGACGCTGAAGCGCCGGGGACCAGTGCGGCGCCGCGTTGATGAACGAGATGCGTTCCATCAAGCCCCGGTAGGAATAGGCGCTTGGCCAAGCTGGGTCGCAATAGCTCATGAAATCGAAGACGCTGTCCGGTGGCTTCAGCGTGTCGGTTCGCAGATCGAGGCCCCAAGTATCGAGCCCGCCGCCGGCGACGGGGTAGTTTTGATCCGCATGTGCCGGGCCCCCGCAAGGCGTGTGCTTGCGTCCAAGGCTGTGCCCGATCTCGTGCAGGAAGGTCTCGACGCTGGCCTTGCCGCCGTAGCCGATGCCAAGCCCGACTCGGCTGCCCACTGCGAGCGGCCCCGCCAGCGGCGCGAGACCAAGCACGCAGCCAAATGCGCAATACTCTTGGCCGGTGGCCTTGGGCTCGACCAGACCGTAATAGAAGACGTCGTCAGCAACCCCATCGCTGGCTCGCAGCGTCTTCAGGTCGTCCAGGGCGTGGCTCCAGTTGCCGCCTTGCGCGGTCAGCGTCAAGTCCGTCCCGACAGGCGCACGCACGCTCAGGTCGAGCCACGAGATCGGAAACTCCGCCTCCATGGCTTGCCGGTAGTCATCGACCCGCTCGGGCGGCAGGCTGGGCACACGCCCGGAGCCGTCGGCGTCGTAGCGGAAAGGAACGAGCACCACCTTGAAGTCTCCAACGACGCGCGCGCCCAACGCAGCCTCACCCGTCACGGGCCAGCGTGCCTGGTCGGTGTTGCCCACCTGGGGCTGGGCCGGGCAGGGCTCGCTCTCGAAGAGCTCCAGCTTGTAGCGCAAGTCTGGAGTGACCAGTGCAGCGTCCAGCTTCAGATTGAAGGTCGAAGTCCATGCCCCGTCGGTGGACTTGCTCTGCACCGAAACGGTGTCCTCGACGACGGCGGGCGGCGCTGCTGGGGCCGCGATCGCGGTCAGCCGCGCGGTCACGTTGCGCGGCCGCCAACCGGCAAGCGGCTCCACGAACGCTCGCACGGTCGCCCTATGTCCAGCGACCACGTCGGTAGCTCGCTGTGCGGGCGGCTGCCCGTCTTGCATCACTGTAACCTTGACGGTCTGGTAAAATGCGATCGAGCTCAGCTTGATATCGGTCGCCAGGTAGTCGCAGGCCTTGCTCGGTTCGAATCCGCTCCCCGGCCAGGGCGACGCAGGCGCGGATCCCGGTGCTGCGGGCAACGAGCCGCCCGATTGCCAAGCAGCCGGGGGCTCTGGGTGCGACCGACCCGTACGGCCGTCCTGCCTTACAAGCGCGTCAGCAGAGGGGTCCGAGCCGATCGCGCAGCCGCACAGGGCGGCGGAAACGAGCCACGCCAGCGCGCGCGAGCCCGAGTGGTGCTCCGCGTCGTTAGGCCCGCCAACGCCTGGGATCTTGCTCCGTTCCATGACCGGGGTCCTTCCATGGGCGACTTAGTGCACGCAACCTGGACTCGGTCAGTGCTACTGACCGGTCCCCACCCGGCAGGCAAGACGCTGTTACTATGTGACAGTTTTGGCGCAACGGTCAAGTGTACCCCCGAGCCAGCTGCGTTCCGGGGGGGCGGACCCGTGCCCCTGCCCTTGCGCTTGGTCATGCCTGGAATCCATCGCCCCCCGTGGATCCTGCTCGCCTGAGCCCTGGCCCTGCGTGTTCGTCTTGGGCTATAGATTTTCTCGCGTGCAGCGGGCAGAAGCTTGCCAGATGGAATGCCAATGAAACGCAGAGACTTCGTTACGCAAATCGCCCTGGGTGCGACGTTGGGTGGTACGCTTGCCGCCTGCCGGAAGCAGCAATCCGACGCCAAGAAGCCTTCGGCTGCCCCGCCCCCGAGGGACAAGAAGGTGCTGTGGCGTCTGGCTTCGAGCTTTCCGCGCGGGCTCGATACCATCTACGGGGCTGCAGAGACGCTCTCCAGGCAGGTGGAAGCGATGTCGGGTGGCAACTTCCGGATCCGCTGCTACCCGGCGGGCGAGATCGTGCCCGGGCTGCAGGTGATGGATGCGGCTCAGCAAGGCACCGTTCAGGTAGGCCACACAGCAGGCTACTACTACGTGGGCAAGCATCCCGCGTTCGCGTTCGATACTGCGGTCCCCTACGGGCTGTCGGGACGCCAGCAGGTCGCCTGGCTGCTGGAGGGTGGCGGCGAGCAAGCGCTGGCACCGCTCTTCGCCGACTTCAACCTCGTCCGCTTCTTCGGGGGCTGCACGGGTGCCCAGATGGGCGGCTGGTTCAAGCGTCCGGTCGAGTCGGTGGGAGATCTCAAGGGCCTGAAAATGCGCATCCCTGGTCTCGGCGGAGATGTGATGAGCCGGTTGGGCGTAACGGTGCAGGTCCTGGCAGGCGGAGATATCTATCCGGCGCTGGAGCGGGGTGCGATCGATGCCACCGAATGGATCGGTCCCTACGATGACGAGAAGCTGGGTTTCTTCAAGGTGGCGCAGCACTACTACTATCCGGGGTGGTGGGAGCCCGGTCCGTCGCTTTCGTACTACGTGAACAAAAGGGCCTGGGAGTCGCTTTCCCGCGAACACCAAGCGATGTTCTCGGAGGCGGCTCACGTGTCAGGCTTGCGCATGCAGGCCCAATACGATGCCAGAAACCCTGCCGCCCTCACGCGCCTGCGCAAGCACAAGATCAACGTGCAACCGTTCCCCGACTCGGTCATGGTCGAGGCCGAGAAGCATGCGCGTGATCTGCTGGAGGGCCACGCAGCCGAGGATCCGAGCTATCGGCGCATCTACGAGCCCTGGAACAAGTACCGCATGGAATCGCGCGAGTGGTTCGCCACGGCCGAGCTCGCGTTCGCCTCGTTCGCGTTCAAGCCCGGGTGAATCAGCGCGCCGGGCCCGGCAGCTTACAGGTTGAGCGCAAGCCCCTTCAAACGATCGAGGGCATCGGGAACTCGCTTTTGCAGGCTCGGAGTCGCAACCAGGTAGATGAATTCCTTGTTGCGGAGATGGCTCACACGCCCGACCTTCTCACCAGCAGGATTGTGGATGCCGATCTGCGCGCCCACAT
>JAKSBK010000215.1 GCA_022361155.1 Pseudomonadota bacterium | reverse complement strand
CGCCGTGGTGAAGGGAGCTCGCCACGAATTCTACGTGGACGATAGCCTGGTTCTGACGAGCGACGACGCCGTCATCACGGGAGGTGGAAGCGTGGGCGTGCGCGCGTTCAGCCTCAGCGCTCAGTGGGACGATGTGCTCGTAACCGAAACTCCCTAGCGAAGAGCCGATCCAAGAAGCGGCTCTGATCGGAGGGACCGCTGGTGCTTCTTGGGCTACACTTGGGGCCCGTCCCGGAATAACTGATCGAGACCGGACGCGCAGGGTGGATGCAATCGCCGGCGCACCAGGAGCATGCGGTTGGAATCGACAGAGCCCGCAGGAATGGCAGCACTATTTCGAGGATTCTTGCGAGGACGAAAGCCGCGAGCGCGCCGCCCTGCACGACCGCGGCCGATCGGGTTATTCTTGGATTGGCCCTTGGGGCTCGTTCTTCCGAGGGCACTTAGGCGACGGAGCAGGACAGTGTTGCCACCTCGATTTCGGTCTATCCCACCCAACCGACGCCTTTCGGCCCGCAAGGGAGCGATGCGGAAACAGCGCCTGCACTGGTACCGCTGTGGACTCGCGCTGTGCGCGCTGACCGGCTGCAAGGCCTACGACGAGGGCATCCTGAACGGTCCACCCAGACAAGCGCCGCCAAGCCCCACGGGCGGCGACCCCGGGCTGGGCGGTGCGGGATCGGGCGGATCGCCGGCGGGTGGTTTCGGTGGCTCGGTGGGCATGGCCGGCTTCGGCGGGGGTGCAGCGGGCAGTATCGGCATCCCCCCGGAGGCGGGCTTTGGCGGCATCGGTCTCGCCGGCCAGGCAGCCGGGGGCATGTCCGGGTCGGGCGCCGGCATGGTCGGCCCGGGCATGGCCGGGACGATGACCAGAACCTTCGAGGACAGTTTCAGCGACGGGATCGCCGACGGTTGGAAGCCATTCGACGGAGACTGGAGGGTGAACGGCGGCGCCTACAGCTGCGATGCAGGGCAAGGCCGCAAAGCGATCGTGGACGGCTTGCGCTTCAAGGACTTCACTTTCGAAGTCCGGACGCGACTCGCTCCAGGTCAGTCTGGCGAGCCCCCCTCTGGGACCTTCGGAATCGTGTATCGAGCCACGGACTTGAGCTCTGCGAACAACGGAATGCGGGGCTACTACGTCAGTCTGCGCACCGTTCCCCCTGGAGTGCTCTTCGGACTCATAGACCATGCATGGACAAGCCTCGCCGAGGCACCCCTGCAGGTGAACTTCAACGCGTGGCACCGGCTTCGCGCCGTGGTGAAGGGAGCTCGCCACGAATTCTACGTGGACGATAGCCTGGTTCTGACGAGCGACGACGCCGTCATCACGGGAGGTGGAAGCGTGGG
>JAKSBK010000214.1 GCA_022361155.1 Pseudomonadota bacterium | reverse complement strand
TCACCAAAAGCCGCTATTTGTTGCTGGATCTGCTCACGCAGGTTGTTCGACACGGAACTCTCCTCGGTCATGCAACCCAAGGAGAGCCTTCCGTGTCGTTCTTGTCGATCCCCCCCTCAAGAACGATCCAATTTCAACAACTTACGCCACCCCGATTGGCTCCAAATCGGGATCGCGCCCGTCCGATCCTACGGCGCACTCCAATTGTCGGGCTGGATACCGTGGGCACAAGTGCAAACCTCGCTCCAACTCCCCCTCCCACCGGGAGCCGTCGCGGTAAAGCAGCAGCTATCGGTGTCGATCACCAGGTGGGACACAGGTCGGATCAGCGGCAGGCTCGAGGTACAAGCAGTACTCGACCAGCCGCCCTACTGGGCGTTCCCGTTGCGCGCCGAGTGGCCGGACGGATGCGGTGAAGCGCTGCCGATTGCGCTCGACCAGCCGCGCGCGGAATTCGGGGGCAAGGCGTTCATCGAGCTCTGGCCGCAGCTCGGCTTGAGCGCAGTGAACCTGCCGGCACGCTGGGACAGCGGCGGCGACACTCGTCTGATGTTGAACGTTGCTCAACCGAGCGCGGTGTGCACCGGGAACGCTGACCGGTTCGGCCTTAGGGTCGGTTTGAACACCAACGCCGAGCTAGCCACGCAGGACGGGCGGTTTTCGGTCCGGCTCGGCTTCCCACGTAGCGGCTCGAGCTTGGAGGTGACGGTCTATGGCGCCGGCGCCGGTTCCGCTGCGCATCTGCATGCCCGTAGCGAAGGGCATGACGTGGTACACAGGCAAGGGGCAGGGATAGGCTCCGATGGCTTGCTGACTCTCTTGCAGGGTTCGCCGGCGTTGGACGTCTTGCGTTGGGAACCGGGCCTCGGCGGCTCGAGGCACTGATTCGGAGCAAGCGGCTTCCAAGGCGAGTGAGCCATGAAGATCGTCGGGTCAATTCTGGGAATCCTGTGCTCCACGGTGGCTGCGTGCTCGGATGGCGGCTCGACTGCAAGCGCTGGAGGCATGGCGATCGCTGGCATGCCTGGAGTCGGTGCCGCTGCAGGAACGCCGGGGTCGGCCGGCACGGGGGGAGCAGGACCGGCTCCCGGTCTGGGCGTACCGCTCTGCAGTGCAGGTGCAATCCCCCCCTCTCTACCACGCCAGCTGTGCAACGGCTCGGAAGGAATTCAGCTTGGTTACCGTGTGGAAGGCGGTCGCCGAGAGCTTGCCGAGCGCCGGATGCTTCGTGAGAATGGATACGAGTATTTCTACATTGATGGGCAGTGTAACTACTCGGTATTTACGGCGTCCACGATTCCACGAAACATGAATGGAATGCAGACATTACTGGGCGAATTGTGGCCGATGAGAACGGGCCGCCTCAATCCACAGCAGCGCACCCAGCTTGCACACGATCTGCTGTACGATCGCTGGCCCGAGCTGTATGGGGAGTACAGTCCTGCGCCTGGCTGCTCCCACTGCGGCTGGGAGGTATTTCTGCACGTCGCGGGCGCGATCACCTGCGGGCAGTGCTCGGAGCGGCCGGAGCTCAAGGTAGTCCGCGATGCCGCCCGAGCCTGGTTGCCGCTGCTCTACCAGCTCGGTCACGACGCCGCCGGCCCCATGCGTATCGTCGCAGCCGACGGGATACGCAACGACTTTGGGGGACGGGTGCTGCAGTGGACGTTGGACTTCCCGCTGGCGGAAATCACGCTCAAACCCTTCACGGATTCCCGGGGCAGGGGCCGGTTGGTCAAGGGGAAGAACGCCGCGAAGGTACGAGCCATGCGGCAACAGTACATGCACGTTCTTCCTACAGCAACGGATGGATCGGTGCCTGTGGCCGAGCCGGGCGGCAAGGTCTGGGCGCTTTATCTACGTGATGCGATGCCCTTCGAGGACACCGCCGGTACCCTGTGCTTCGGACCCTAGGAGCTTGCCACCACGTGGGGGTGCCGCATCGGACCATCGGGATCCGCCCTCCGCCCCCTGATCTCGGGATCGGACTGCATCGGAATCTGCATCGGAATCCGAGCTCACGCTCCGCAATGTGGCCGGCGGGGCGACCTGACCCGCCTTGAGGCTTGGGATATCCCGGCGGGTGCGGTGGGGGCGGCTCGCAGCTGGAGCCCACGGTCACCGGTCGGGCTCTTTGGCGTCTCTACGGGCTCCTAATGTGGCGGAGCCGCACAACGGTGCGGCAAAGGTACACGAACCCAAACGCTGAGCGTGCAGCGCTGCGTGGAACTGCGAAGGTCCCGTCGGGTGCTGCTCG
>JAKSBK010000213.1 GCA_022361155.1 Pseudomonadota bacterium | reverse complement strand
TCTCGAAAGACGGATCGGGGACCGTGAAGTCCTCTGCCGCGAGCTCGCAGCCTGGGAACGCACCCGCAACCGTCAGGGCGCCCGCATCGAGTGGCTCTTTACTGTCGACAAGGCGCGCAGGAAGCTGGGTCGCATCTACCCCGCCCCCACCCAGACTCAGCACCTCGCCGCCTGAAACGGTCAAGTCCCCTGTGGAGAGGTACTAGTTCCTGTTCATTCAGAATGGCGCCAGAGCGGATTTCGTCCTCGGGCCGGCCCTGCGCCGTGCGGAATTCAACCGCGCAGCGCTGCCATTCCTCGGTCCGTTCCTGCGGGCTAGTGATCAAACCAGACGCGTTGGATCAGACCGTGACGGACCTCGTAGATCGAGTGTGCAAACTTGGCTGCGGCGCGTCCCCGCGCTCCCGTGATCCGCTCCTGGTCCACGACATAGGGTCCCTGGACGACGCGTCGCAAGATCTGGCAGTGCAGATTCGGTGAAGCCTCGAAGTAGCTCGAGTAGTTCTCGCGCAGTGCCGTGCGTCCCTTCAAACGTAGCCGATCACCACGGTAGATCTCCGCATCCTGCGCATAGGTTGCGACGAAGCGATCAACGTCATGCAGGTTGTACGCATTGAGCTGGCGCTGGACCACCTGCGCCGGGCTGGGCCGCAGCAAGCCGCTCGGGTCGATCAGCTCCCCACCTTTGACGACTCGATGAATCGCCGCCGTGTTGCGGATGTCAACGCGAGGATCTCGGTCGAGAATCAGCAGATCGGCCAATGCTCCCACTTTCAGCACACCGGTCTCGGAGCTTCCGAGAGCCGCGGCACCACCCGCTGTGGCCGCGCGTAGGATCTGCTCGGGTGTCAGACCCGCCTTCCGCATCAGGGCGAACTCCGCAAAGATGGCGGGCCCATGTGGAATTCCGATGTTACCCGCATCGGTTCCGACCGCGATCGTCACACCGGCGTCGTGGAGCCGTTTGAGGTTCTTCAGAGCGACGTCTGGCACGGCGGGCGGTCCGCGGGCCCTCCTTTTTTGGATGAAGCCGGGAACCAGCTTGTCCACGTTCAGGTGCTGAAGATCCAGGAGGCTTCCAAGCACATGGGGATCTCCCCAGGCGTGCTCCTCCTGCTCGAAATCGAACTGTTGCCAGAAGGTTCGCTGATAGCGCTCGAAGACAAGCAGCGTCGTGATGTAAACGACGTTGCGTCGCTTGAGCAGGGCAATGAAATCAGCGTCGACCTCGCCCTTCTTCACGCTGTGAACGAGCACGTCGGCGCCGCTGTTGACAGCGAGTCGGGCAGCCTCGAGCCCCGTTGCATGGACGAAGGCGCGCAAGCCATGCCGATGGGCCTCATCGATCGCCGCTCGCAGCAGCGGTGCGAACTCGGAGGCAGCGCGAGTCTTGGACACCACCAGCCAGAACTTGATGTAGTCGGGACGATGGGACAGCTGCTTGCGTACCAGGGCGCGCGCCTGTTCCGATGTCTGTGCGCGGATAATGGGGGGATCCTGCCGGCCGAGCTGGTCTCTGCTCACACTGGAGACCAAGGGGCCTGTAACGCTCACGCGCGGCGCCGTGGGATGCGTCCTGGATCGTTCACGCACGGCAAAGTTCCAGTAAGGACCTCCGACATCCGCGACACTGGTCACGCCACTGCGGAGGTAGCGCGTCAAGGTCTCGTCGATCTTGCGATGAATCTCCGCAAGCTCTTGCTCTTAGGGAGTGACGGCTCGGAGATCTACGATATCGGGCCGCGTGTACAGGCCACCCGACTGAAAGAAGTGGATATGAGCATCGATCAGTCCGGGGATTATCCACTTGCCCCGAACATCGACGGTGCGTGCCGTCGCTGGGACGGGAGTCGCCTTGCCGATCGACTCGATCCGCCCGCATCGGATGACCACGTTGCCCTGCGCTATGACCGGCGGCCCATGCGTCGGAACGATGCTCGCGCCCACCAGGGCAAGCGGATCACCCTGACAGCGCCCACGCGCAGAAGGCTGCGTGGCCGCACCCGGCTGGCTGGCCCGCCCTGCGTGCTCCTGCAAGTGCGCTCGGGACTGCGCTTGCGTCCCCGTTTGTGGCGGTGGGAGGGGACCCGTCGGGGCACACGCGGTCGCAAGCGATGCGACAACGCACGGGGCAAGTACCAGTACTCTCGACATGCGCGGACTGTCCCACATCTCAACCGAACTCAAAAGCACGGTTCGACCGGCAGCGCGTGCCCCGTCCGGCGCCGGACTCGCGGCGCGGTGCCCCGTTGCTCAGGGCAGCCTTGGCGATGAGGGTAGCTTTGCTGTCGGGACCAGTCGGGACCTGCAAAGGCTGCAAAGGCGTGTTCCCTGCCGGAGCCCACTAGCAAGCAGGGTTCTGAAAAAGTCGCCCGTCGTTCTTCAGGCGGGTCGACTCCGCCTGCGGCCGTCCCCTCACGCTCGAAAATGCACCACATTTCCCTCGGTTCGCGGACGCCGCATTAGAAGCCGACGCGCTCCGAAGCTCAACGACCGCTTTTTTCAGGACCCTGCTAGGGTATGGAATCTAGGACGCGGGCCCCAGTACGGCACGCCCGTGTCCCGTGTCAACGGAGCCGACCCCCATGCTGCGCGAGCTTTTGTATCATACGGGCATCCTGGAGATCGTGGGCCACATCCTCAAGGTTCGCTGCCGGGATGTCGGATACGGCGACTTGGCCGGAGCTCACAGTCTTGGCTGAGGCTGGGAAAGGTGACTTGGGGATGCAGGGCCGTGGAAGCGTCGTTCGGCTCGCCGGGCCAGTAGCGGAGATCCGGTTTGCCCCGCCCCTGCCGCCTGTCCGGGCTGTCGTGGTAGCCGAGGATGGCGCGCGGCAGGTGCCGTTCGAGGTGCAGGGGCACCGAGGGCAAGACACCGCGATCTGCGTGGCGCTCGCGGCCACCTCGGGGCTATCCCGGGGCGCACTCGTGCAGAGCACGCAGCGGCCGCTCGAGGTTACGGTCGGCGCGGACGCGCTGGGACGCGTCGTCGACGTGCTGGGACGCCCGATCGACGGGGGGCCGCCGCTTCGCGGACCCAAGTGGAGTGTGCATCGACCGCCGCCCACCGTGCACGAACGGTTGGGCGCGCGCGGGGTGTTTCACACCGGCATCAAGTTGCTCGACTTCCTGACACCGCTGCCCCGCGGCGGGCGCACGGGCATGTTCGGCGGCGCCGGCGTTGGCAAGACGGTTGTCATCATGGAGCTGATCCACAACGTCGTGCGCGACCTGGGTGGCATGTGTGTGTTCGCCGGCGTGGGGGAGCGCTCGCGTGAGGGCAACGAGCTGTGGCGCGACCTCGAGCGCGCGGGGGTGCTGGCTCAGTCCGTCCTGGTCTTCGGGCAAATGAACGAAGCTCCGGGTGCGCGCTTCCGCACCGCGCTGACTGCGATCACCTTGGCGGAGTACTTTCGCGACGTCGACAAACGCGATGTCATTCTCTTTGTCGACAACGTGTTTCGTTTCGTGCAAGCCGGTGCCGAGGTCTCTGCGCTCTTGGGCCGGCTGCCATCGCGCGTCGGCTATCAACCTACACTGGCGAGCGAAATCGCGGAGCTCGAGGAGCGCATCGCGACCACCGCTTCGGGCGCGATCTCTTCGGTACAGGCGGTCTACGTGCCCGCGGATGACATCACCGACCCGGCGGTGGCGGCGACCTTCACGCACCTGGATGCGCACATCGTGCTGTCGCGCCAGATGGCTGCCAAGGGCCTGTACCCCGCGGTCGATCCTCTGGCATCGAGCTCCGAGTTGCTGACGCCGACGGTGGTGGGGGAGCGCCACTACCAGCTGGCGATGCAGGCGCGCCAGATCCTGGCGCGAGCACGCGAGCTCGAGGACATCGTGGCCATGCTGGGAATCGACGAGCTGAGCGGCGAAGACCGCACCGCCGTGTCGCGGGCGCGCCGCTTGGAGCGTTACCTCACGCAGCCGTTCTTTGTGAGCGAGGCCTTTACAGGGCGCTCCGGTGTGTCGGTGGCGCTCGAGCGAACGCTCGACGATGTGCAGGACATCGTAGCGGGCCGTCACGACGGGACGGATGAAGCGGAGCTTTACATGGTCGGAGCGTTGCCGAGGAAATGAGCATGGCCCAACCCGCCGCGGCCGCGCTGCAATTACGCATTGAAACGCCGACCGCGCTTGTCTTCGACGGACGTGTCCGCTCGCTGACTGCGGAGGACGCGAGTGGGCGGTTTGGGCTCAGGCCGCGCGCCACGCCCTTGGTGGCCGCGCTCGTGCCGAGTGTTCTGACCTACCGCGCAGAGGACGGCGCGGAGCGTTTGGTGGCCGCGGGCTCGGGCGCGTTGCGCTCGGATGGGGCTCGGGTGGTTGTTACGCTCCGCCACGCCATGGTCTGTGAGTCGCTGGAAGAGGTGCAGCTGCGCCTCGAACAGGCTGCTGCAAGGACGGCCGAGGGCGAAGCGGCCATGCGCCAGACCTTTCGCACGCTGTACCGGGGGCTCCTGCAAGCGTTGGGAGACGAGTGGAGGACGATGTGAAGGAATCGCTGCGAGCTGCGATCGCGCGCCGGGCACAGCGCATGCACAAGGCGCGCTCCTCCCCGCAAAAGCTGTGGGCGGGCTTGGCCCTGGTCGGCTCGGTGGGTTGGATGATCGTGCTGCCCGGCGTGGGCGGCGCGCTGTTGGGGCGTTGGCTCGATGCCAGGCTCGACACCCAGCTCTCGTTCACGCTCGCGTTGCTTCTGTTCGGCATGGCGGCGGGTATGTACACGGTGTGGCGTTTTCTGTTGAAGGATCTTACGTGACGCTGTCGTGGTTCGAAGGCGCTGTGGCGCTGGCGTGGGGCCTTTTCGTGGGGCTCGGCTTCGCCGCCTGGGTGCGGCGAGACAGCGCACGCGTGCTTCTGGTGGCGGACGAAATCGGCCTACCGGCACGCCGGCCGGGGGGACTCCTTGTCGATTCGGGCACAACCGCCAAGAAACTCGGATCGAGGTTCCGGGCCGTTGTGCACGTGCGCATTGTCGTCACCGCGCTGGCCGTGTTCGCACCCGCCCTGTGGTTGCCGGTGTCGGTCGCTGCATCCCTCATGGGTTTTCTTGTAGGGCGCAATCTTGCGCTACACGCCCGCGGCGCAATGCCGCGGCCACCGGGCCCGAGACGTGCACGGGCGGAGGTCGCGCATGCCCATTGAGCGGGTCTTTCCTCACGTGGTGTTCGAGCTCCGCGGCGTCGAGGTGCGCGACAGCGTCGTCGTCACCTGGATACTGATGGCGCTCATGAGCGGGGCGGCGTGGGCCGTCACTCGCCGGCTCGAGCCGGTTCCGCGGGGGCTGCAGTGTGCGCTCGAGGCGGCCCTGGAGTGGATCGAGGCGCAGATTCGCGAAGTCACGGTCTTCAAGCCTGCTCTCTTTCTTCCGCTCGTTGGAAGTCTCGGGCTGTTTCTCGTAGTCGCGAACTCCGCTTCGCTCGTGCCCATGGTAGGCGCACCCACGCGGGACCTGAACACGACGTTCGCGCTGGCGGGCATCGTGTTTGTGGCCACGCATGCATACGGGCTCACGCTCGTTGGGGTCAAGCGCTACCTGCGCAACTACGTCGAGCCGTCGTGGATCCTGCTCCCCTTCAACATCATCGGTGAGCTCACGCGCACGTTGGCGCTTGCGCTGCGCCTGTTCGGAAACATGCTGTCGGGGGAGCTGATCGTTGCCATCCTGCTGGTTTTGGCGGGTCTTGTTGTGCCCGTCCTGATGCAACTCTTTGGACTGTTGATAGCGGTGATTCAGGCCTATGTCTTTGCCTTGCTCGCGCTCGTGTATGTGGCCGCGGGGTTGGAGGCCGAGCCGGCCGGAGGAGAACAATGACGACACTCGGTATTGTGGTTGCGGTGAGCGTGTTCACTGCCGGCATTGGCGTTGCCGTGGGCGGCTTCGCTCCCGCGCGTGGTCAAGCTCAAGCCTTGGCTCAAGCGCTTGATGCGATCGCGCGCCAGCCGGACGAAGCCGATCGGATCACACGCACGCTCTTTGTCGGCATGGCGATGGTGGAATCCACGGCAATCTACACCTTGGTGGTAGCGCTGATTCTGCTGTTCGCCAATCCACTGCTCGAGCTCGTGCGGTGAGCCTGCATCTGCCAACGCTTGTATTCCAGGTGGTTAACTTCCTGGTGCTGGGGCTTGTGCTCTGGCGCTTTCTGTGGAGGCCCCTGCGCGTACATCTGGCGGCACGCACCGCACGCATCGAGAGTGATCTGGATGCGGCTGAGAAGGGACGGGAAGCTGCCAGGAAGCTGGAAGCACAGGCACGGGACGCCCACGAGCAGGCCCGGCTGGCCCTGGAGACGGCCGAACGCAAGGCCGAAGCCCAGGCGGAGGCCCATCGGCAGCACCTCTTCGAGCAGGTGAGCCGCGAAGCGAGCGCCGAACGCGACCGCATTGTGGAAAAGGCGGCGCACGAGCAGGCAAAGTGGGAGGCGCGTTTCTTGCGTTCGCTGGGGCCCGCGGTCGCACGCGTGCTCGAGCGCATCCTGAGCGAGTTGGGCGACGCAGCCGGGCTGCATGAGCGAAGCTGCGAGCGCTTGGCGGAGTCTCTCGTTTCGCTTCCGGCCGCGCGCCGGCGCGAGCTTCGGCAGCTGGCCGCCGGGCGCCTGCTGGAGCTGCGCCTTGCGAAGGAGTCGCTGCCCGCTTCCCTCGACGCGGCGTTGTCCGAGCTGTTTCCGGGTCTCGAGCTGCGCCGCAGTGTCAAGCCGGAGTTGCTGGGCGGGGCGGCGCTGCACCTGGACGCACATGTTCTCGACGCAAGCGTGCGGGCACACTTGGAGCGTGTGCTCGAGGAGGCCTCGGAAAGCAAGCCCAAGCGGGTGATGAAGGCATGAGCCAGGACCTGTCACACTTCAAGGAGCGCCTCGCAAGTGCAGGCGACAACTTGCGGTTCAGGGTAGAGGAGCGGGAGCAGGGGGTGGTCACGTCGCTCAACGACGGTACGGCCAAGGTTGAAGGTCTGCGCAGCGTGCGCCTCGACGAGCTGGTGCGGGTGGGCAAGAGCACGTACGGATTGGCACTCGATTTGGCGGAACAGCATGTGGGCGTTGTGCTGCTTGGTGCCGGCAACGACGTGGCTGCGGGAACGCCTGTTCTTGCGACCGGTCAGGTGGCCTCTGTGCCCGTTGGAGAGGGCCTGTTCGGGCGTGTCATCGACCCCTTGGGCGCGCCGCTCGACGGCGAGCCCGCGCTGCATGGGCAAGAGACCTGGCCGGTGGAGCGCGCCGCACCCGGTATCAACGAGCGGCAGGCCGTGAGTGAACCGCTGTTGACCGGTGTGACGACCGTGGACGCGCTGTTTCCGATCGGCCGCGGTCAGAGGCAGCTGCTGATCGGAGACCGGGGCACGGGCAAATCGACCGTGGCGCTCGATGCCGTCATCAACCAGCGCACAAGCGGCATCAAGTGCGTCTACGCCATGATCGGCCAAAAGGCTTCGAGCGTGGTGGCCACGATCGCGACGCTCAAAAAGC
>JAKSBK010000212.1 GCA_022361155.1 Pseudomonadota bacterium | reverse complement strand
TCGTCCAACCTGGCCATTTCGTCCATGCGTCGCATGGCCTCCATCAACAGGCCCTCGGTCGAAACGTTCAGTTCCCTCGGGAACTCTTCCTCCGGCTGACTCTCCAGGCAGAAGGTGCCCGCTGTCCAGCCAACAATACGGTACAAGCTCTTCTCTGCGCCGAGGGTATCGTCGTCATTCAACGTCGCGTACACCACCTGACCGGCGTCCAAATACAACTTGCCGACATCGGTTTCTGTACGTACGACAAGTACGCCATTCTTCTTGGAGGAGCTGAACAACTGCAGCAGGTCCGGCAGGGGTACCTCCTCGATGCTGCCGGTCATCCGCTGCACTTGGGATGCACGGCGCCGCACTCCTTCGGGCTGTCCCTTCGGCTTGGCCCGCGGCGGGCTGGATTCGCTGCTCCGCACGAGTTTCATGATGCTCGTGCCGATCAAGACCCGATCGCCCTCGCTCAGCTTGGCCTCGCTAATGCGCTCCCCGTTGACAAAGGTCCCGTTGGTCGACTTCAGGTCTCGGATGAATACGTCCCCTCCCTCCACCGAGATCCGAGCGTGGCGTCGAGAAACCATGTCCTCGACCAGCACCATGTTCTGATCACTGGAGCGGCCGACGATGATCTCACCCTCGGCCGGCAGTGCGAACTCGCCTCCCTGATACTTTCCGGAAATGAACTTAAGCGCGTAGACCCGCTGGGGTTTGGCCGAAACCGAAGACGAGCGCAGGGCGCTTTCTAGAGGCTCCTTCATCTGGGTACACCGATCGTAAAAGTAGAAGTTTCATGAACTTGGGTCAAGGAATGGCACGTGCGGGACTGTCTCGGCCGACCGAGGGTGTCCGCACGCCTGCGGCAGCAGGACCCTACAGCGACGCAGCTTCCCGCACAGCTGGCACGGGTTGCCGGCACGGCCTGGCCGCGCCCTCTGAGCAGCTGCGCTGGCCCGCATCGGTCACCAGCTTCGAGCCCGATCGATCGGTCGAGGTGCCCGTGACAACGGCCGATCCGCAGTCGGCGCGCCGGAGGCATAGTCGACACCATGGTGAAGACGCTGAACTATGTTGAGGACGCCGATGGAGTTCTTTTTGCTTCGCTTCTGCGATCCCGGAGGACGCGGCCGTTTGCGCGGGCGGATCGGGCATGCGGTTGGGCTCAACGGGGCGCCGGAGGCTGGTGACCGATGCGGGTAGGCGGCGGGACGGCTACAGGGCGAGGATATCGCTTTCCTTGCGCCCGACGATCGCGTCCACCTCGGCCGTGGCTTTCTGCACGATCTCTTCCACGCGCTTGCTGGCTCGCTCCACCTCGTCTTCGCTGGCCTCGCCCTCCTCACGCAGCGTGGACAACAAGTCCTTGGCGTTGTGGCGCGCCTTGCGGATCGATACCTTGGCGTCCTCCCCGTACTTGCGCGCGATCTTGACCAGTTCCTTGCGGCGATCCTCGGTCAGGGGAGGCAGCGGCACCCGAATCAGCTCGCCGTCGGACTGCGGGTTCAAACCCAGGTCCGACTCCAGGATGGCACGCTCGATCGCCTTGACCTGGCTACGATCCCAGGCCTTGATCGTGAGCAGGCGCGGCTCCGGCACGCCCACGGTCGCCATTTGATGAATGGGCGTAGGCTGGCCGTAAGAATCCACACGCAGCGACTCGAGCAACGCGGGGTTGGCTCGCCCCGTTCGCAGCTTGGACAGCTCGCGCCGCAGCGCCTCGTGGGATTTTGCGACCGCGGTCCGTAGCTCCTCATGCGCTTCGTCGATCATCTCAGCGACCCCATGTTAGATGCTGTCTTCGCTCTGGGTCACCAGCGTCCCGAGCTCTTGTCCCTCGATGACTCGCCGGATGTTACCCCGCTGCGTCAGCTGAAAGACGCGGATCGGCAGATTGTTGTCCCGGCACAACGTGACCGCGGTGGCGTCCATGACCCCCATGCGTTCGCCAATGAAGCGGTCGTAGCTCAACCTTCGGAACATGCTCGCATCCGAGTATTTGACCGGATCCTTGTCGTACACCCCGCTGACTTTGGTTGCCTTGCACAACAGGTCCGCTTGGATTTCCATGGCACGGAGCGCAGCAGCCGTGTCGGTAGAGAAGAACGGATTGCCCGTTCCCGCAACAAAAATGACGAGTCGCCCCTTTTCCAGGTGTCGGATCGCGCGGCGTCGTATGTAGGGCTCTGCCACCTGGCGAACCTCCAGAGCGGCCAGCAGGCGAGTCTCCACACCGTGCTTTTCGAGACCGTCCTGCAGCGCAATGCCGTTGATGACCGTGGCCAGCATCCCCATGTAGTCCGCGCTCGCGCGATCCATGCCGGCTGCGCTTCCCTTGAGGCCGCGAAATATATTGCCTCCGCCGATGACGATGGCGATCTGCACACCCATGGCGTGCACATCCGTAAGCTCCGAGCATATGCCTTCGAGTGTGCTCAGCTCCACTCCGTAGCCACCCGGGCTTCCACAAAGCGCCTCACCGGAGAGCTTGAGCAGGATGCGCTGGGGCCGGCCGCCTGGACTAACCTGCATCGGTCACCAGCCCCACCCCTATCCGGCTAGGGCCTCGGCGACTTCCTTCGCCAGGTCGTTCTTCTTCTTTTCGATCCCCTCGCCCAGCTCAAAGCGGACGAACCTTCGCACCGAAATCCGCTCACCGAGCTTGGCCGTCAGCAGATCGGCGACGTGCCCGATGGTCTTGTCGTTGTCGCGAATGAAGGGTTGCTCGAGGAGGCACGATTCGCCCAACCACTTCTCCAAGCGACCTTCCACGATCCGCTCTACGACGTGATCGGGATGTTTCTTGCCGGTGCGATTGGCTTGCTCGATCAGCTGGGCCCTGAAGATCTCGGCCTGTTTCGATTTGTGCTCCGGAGGCAGGTCCTCGGGGGAAACGTACAGGGGAGCCATGGACGCGATCTGCAGCGCGATATCGTCGGCAAAGGCCCTGAACTCGTCGTTGCGGGCAACGAAGTCTGTTTGGCAGTTGACCTCGACAAGGACACCGATCCGGCTTCCCGGATGAACGTAGGCGTGAACTACGCCCTCCGCGGCGATCGCGCCGGCCTTTTTGGCCGCCTTGGCAAGGCCCTTTTTCTGAATGATCTCGACGGCCTTGTCCTCGTCGCCCCCGGCTTCCACCAGGGCGTTCTTGCAGTCCATGATGCCGGCTCCGGTGCGACTACGGAGCTGTTTGACCCTCGTCGCGCTCACTTCAACCATGATGCCTGTTCCTGTTCTTCAGCCGTGGGGCTGTTCGGCGCTCCAGCCTCCCCTGCATCGGTTGGTGCCGGCGGCATGGGCGTGGTGATCATCGCTTGTTCGTTTCGTATGGGGCTGCACGGCGTGAACGAGCGAACTCGATTGTGAAACCCGGCTCGGACCCATCCTCACGCCGTCCGCTCTGCAGGTAGTCTTTCCTTCGACGCTGACCCTCGAGGCAGGCGTCGGCAATGCGCGCCGTGATGAGCTTGATCGAGCGAATGGCGTCATCGTTACCCGGAATCACGTAGTCGATGACGTCGGGATCGCAATTGGTGTCCGTGAGCGCCACGATGGGAATCCCGAGCTTGTTGCCCTCGCACACGGCGATGTGCTCGTGGTTGGGGTCGATGACGAAGATCACCGCGGGCGGTGCGTTCATGGACTTGATGCCACCCAGGAACTTCTCGAGCCTTTCGCGTTCGCGGCGCAGGCCGAGGACCTCCTTCTTGGGGAGCGTCTCCAGGGTGCCGTCTTCCTCCATACGCTCCAGGCTACGGAGCCGCTCGATGCTGATCTTCATCGTGCGAAAGTTCGTCAGGGTGCCCCCTAGCCAGCGGCCGGTCACATGGAACTGGCCCGCTCGCGCGGCCTCCTCCAAGATGACCTCCTGCGCCTGACGCTTGGTGCCGACGAACAGCACGTCACCACCACGGCTCACGGAATCGCACACGGAATCGTAGGCGCGTCGAAACAGACGGACGGTCTGATCCAGGTCG
This sequence comes from Pseudomonadota bacterium, assembly GCA_022361155.1. Taxonomy (NCBI): domain Bacteria; kingdom Pseudomonadati; phylum Pseudomonadota; species Pseudomonadota bacterium. Next base: position 16,640 of record JAKSBK010000212.1, on the reverse strand, counting down.
ATGATATGGATCCCGTTGCGTGCGCCGAAGATGAAAGGCCGCATCTTCGGATTCCAGCGGTTGGTCTGATGGCCGAAGTGAACGCCGGCACCGATGAACTCGCGCAAACCGATCGGCGCCTCCGCACTCGGTGCCGGCTGCTCGACCGCGGGGGTCGGCGGAGGCGGGGGCTGCGCCTCGCTTGTGCTCTGTGTGGTCATCGCTCGCCTCTTTTCGGTTGACTGCCACACCCCGCGGCTGGCAACCCGTTGAGCCGAGCACCGGCCAGCCGCTCCGAGCGGGGGCATGTGAATGATTACGGGAAGCTGCGTCCCGGCCCTCGTTCTGAGAGCGGGCGGCCGTATAGCACGCGTGGGCGCGGCCGTCCATGCTGGCCACCACCGCGCGGCGTGGCTGCCCCGCCTCGCACGCACGGGCACGCTGCTCCACACCAAGGCCAGGACCGGGGCGTGCCTGCGTCCAAAGCTGCGGTGGCACGCCTGCTGAACCGGACTGCGTGACGCCGGCCATCGTGCCAAGCTGTTGGTGTGCGCGAGCGGCCTATCTCGTGCCCGACCCGAAACTCGCCCCCGACGCCTGGCTTGGGGCGCGAAGCCGTCTGCCGTAGCGGCTCACCCCTCGACCTCGCTCGATCCCAAGCGTCGACACCGCAACCATCGCTCCCGACCCCTTTGGTAGCGGCTCACCCCTCGACCTCGCTCGATCCCAAGCGCATGCGCCGCATTCCCTCGGTTCACCGCCACGCCATCCAACCCCGCGGCGCTCGGCCATGCTTGGTCCAGAGCTTCGGGCCGGGCACTATCCCGCCCTGGATTGCCCTGGGCTTGGTCTTGGCCGGCGTCATGACGTTGCCGATCCCGGCGCGGGCTGTCGGCGACCCACAGGAACCGGGACTGGTCCGCGGCAGCTCGCTGCTCGATGACCCCATTGGCCTGCCCGAACGCGACGGCTGGCTCGAGCCACCTCACCACGGATCAAAGCAGCGGCGGCAACAGCAAGAAGCGACCCGCTATGGCCCATACCCTCCCCCACAGCGCTCGCGAGCAGGCCAAGTGCTGACCGGGATGGCAGCGAGCAGGGAAGCTCGACACCAAGTTGATGTTCTGCTGCAGGGCGGCCTGGCACGGGTTGTGACACGGCTCGAGCTCACGACGACGCTCACCAAGCCGAGCGAAATCGGCTATCGACTCGCGGTGCCCCGTTCGGCGCGACTCGCAGGGCTCGAGGTGTGCAATGCGGCGGGCTGCCGAAAGGGGCTGCGGGCTCGGGTTCGGGGCCATTTGACAGCCTACGACGATGCGGTGCAGGCGCGGGGGCCAGGATTCGGCCTTCCCGTGGCACGGGCCATCCGCACCTCGGACGCGCGTGGAAGCGCCATCGTGCTTCACGCAGCACCGCTCGTGGCCGGCAACGATCTGCGACTGCGGATCGCGTACGTGGCGGCCGCACCCCTGCGCGGAGGCGCAGTGCGGTTGCACCTACCGGCACGCGGGATGGACCCCCGAGCCGCCAACAGCGAGATCAGCGTGCGCGCCCAAGGTTTGCACGGTCTGCGGGTGGCGGAACGCTCGAACGCCGGCGCGCCGGTCACGCTTCAGGCTTGGGAGCCCTGCCAGGTCAGCGCACGCGCGCCGGCGGCCGCACGAGTCGACCGCTGGCGCTTTGGCTGCGGCAGCTCCGTGTGCGAACGAATACGTGTGGCTGCGGGATCCCGACCCGGGAAACCCGTCGACCTGATCGCGCTCGTGGACGCCTCGCCCTCGACCGAAGGTCCCGCCCGCAACCGCATGATGGCAGCCGTTGCGAGCCTACTCGAGGCGGCGCCGCAGGGCTCGATCGTGCGAGGCGCGGCGTTTGGGGCTCGCGCCGCTGTGCTGCTCGACACACCGCTACCGGCGGATCGCGCGCCGCTCGAGCCCTTCGAACACGCGCTGGCCATGGAGCTGGGCTCGGCTACCCGCTTCGAGGCAGCCTGGAACATGGTGCGCCCCTGGTTGCGAAAGCGCCCGCCGGGGGGAGCCGGCAACCGTCTGGGTCACCACAGGAGACAGCTGATCGTGATTGTTGGCGACGGCGATCTCATGCGAAGCGGCGTATCGACCCTGGGTCGCGCCGCGCATGCCGGCGTCGAAGTCTCGCTGCTCAACGTCGGTGACCGCCCGACCCCGCCGGCACTCGAGGCCGCGGTCGCTCGGAGTCGCGGCATCGTCGTGCACGCCGGCGAGGAAGCGCACAACCTCACGCGCGGCGGTGATCCCACCCCCCTGCTGGAGCGGGTCGGTGCCTTGTTCGCACCCGTTGTTCGCCGGCGGCTGCGATTGCGGCTTGGCAGGGGCTCGGTGGTGCTCGGCGCTCTGCGGGCGGGCGAGCAGCGTGTCTGGCAGGGCACGGTATCGGGACAGGTACGCCTCAGCGGTGCCAAGACACCGAGCTGGAGCCGCCCCCCGCACGAGATGGCCACGGCATTGGGCGACGAGCCAGCGGCCACCGTGGCGCCCTCCGTGCTCATGGCGGTCGATCCACGGGATTTGCGCTCCCGCAAAAGAGATCGCCCACCGCCACCCGCCGGGAGCCGACCCTGCGACGCACGGGGGCCCGCCTTTCGACACAGCGGCATCAGCTCGGACGCCGAGCCCATCTACCTGGCCGAACGCCGCGATTGTCGGCCGCCCGTTGCCCCCAAGCCGTCGGGGTCCCAAGGTTGGGGCATGCCCGCCGGGCCGCTGCGCCAGATGCTCCGGCGGCGGGTGCTTCCGGTGGCACGCGGCTGTTTTCGCCGAGATCGGGCCGGCCGTGCTGATTACGCGGTGCGTGCGGTGTTCGCGTTCGAGCTCGCCAACCGAGAAGTGATGTCCGTGCAGGTCGAGGGCGACCTTGGCCCCGAGCTTCGAGCCTGCCTGCAGCACGCGGTCGACGGGCTCGAGGTGCCCCGGTTCACCGGCCGTGTCATCGTGCGCTATCCGCTGGTTACGCTGGCCGAGAGCTCCGAGGCCGTCATCGAGCTGCCCGAGGACCTCGCCACGGCCGTCGACTCCGTTGCTGCCCCGGCGCCTTGACGCGAGAGGTCGGCCTCTGCATACTCCGCCGACTTCCGCCGCCTGGCCCCGAGTAAAGGCGTCCGGCGACGGCGTGCGTTTCCTGGTGGAGCCGAGCCTGCCGCCCCGAAGTAGCGACACGCGGTACCTGACCGATGGCATTGTCCCAAGACCACAAGCGAGCCGTGATCGAGAAATTCCGATCGCATGGAACGGACACGGGCTCACCAGAGGTTCAGATCGCGCTGCTCAGCGAACGTATCGCGTTGCTCACCGGCCACTTCAAAACGCACAAGAAGGACCACCACTCGCGCAGAGGGCTGCTGATGCTGGTCAGCCAGCGCCGCAAGCTGCTCAACTATTTGCGCGGACGGAGCATCGAGCGCTATCGGACGCTCATCCATGAGCTTGGCATTCGGCGCTAGAGCCATGATTCACCCCGGACGCCACGCGCCCGGGCGCACTGTTGATTTCCGACGCCGTGGCTTTCGATTCTCGCTTCGAAGTCTCGAAGCAGCGACTGCCTGCTGGCTAAAACCTTGGCACCGGGGACCGAGCCATCTCTCACAGCACGGCCGCGTTGTCTGACCCATCTTTCAGGAAAAGGCCGTTGAATGATCATTCGAGAAAGCGTCAAAGTCGGCGACGCCGTCCTTACACTAGAGACAGGACGGGTGGCCAAACAAGCACAGGGCTCGTGCATCGTTAGCTGCGGGGAAACCGTGGTGTTGGTGACGGCGTGTGGGACCCAAGAGCCGCGGCCAGGCGTGGACTTCCTGCCGCTTAGCGTCGATTACGTGGAGAAGACCTACGCCGCGGGCAAGATCCCTGGCGGCTTCTTCAAGCGTGAAGGACGGCTCCGGGATGACGAGATCCTGACCTCGCGTCTCATCGACCGCCCGTGCCGCCCGCTGTTCCCGGACGGCTACCGCAACGAGATCCAAGTCATCGCCACGGTGTTGTCCGCGGACAAGCACAACCCCTCGGACGTGCTCGCCATGGTCGGAGCATCCGCAGCGCTGCACCTGAGCCCCGTACCTTGGCAAGGTCCGATCGCCGGCGTGCGCGTAGGCCGCGTCGACGGGAGCTTTGTTGCAAACCCCAGCTTCGACGACATCGCTCAAAGCGACATGGACATCGTCATGGCAGCCTCGCGCGACGCCATCGTGATGGTCGAGGGCGAATGCGACCAGGCGAGCGAGGAGGACTTCCTGCAGGCCCTCTTCTTTGGGCACCAAGCGGTGCAGCAGCTGCTCGATCTGATCGAGCGCATGCGGGAGGTGGCCGGCAAGCAGAAGTGGGGCTTCGCGCCGGAGCAGCTTCCGGACGGCCTGGAACAGGCAGTGCGCGACACAGCAGCAAGCGGCGCGAAGCAAGCGTGCAACGTTCCAGAAAAGCACATTCGCTACGATCGCTTCAAGGAGATCAAGAAGCAGACCGTAGAAGCACTGACGGAACGCTTTCCGGACGAGGATAAGGCGATCAAGCATTGCTACGAGCAGCTTCGCTCCACGACCATGCGATCGCAGATCCTCGATGAGCGGCAGCGGGTCGACGGGCGTGACCTTGCGACCGTCCGGCCGATCACGATCGAGGTCGGATGGCTGCCGCGCACCCACGGCTCATCCCTGTTCACCCGGGGAGAGACCCAGGCGATCGTCACGACCACCCTGGGCACCGGTCAGGACGAGCAGAAGATCGATGCTCTTACCGGGGAGCGCTGGAAGCGTTTTCTGCTCCATTACAATTTCCCGCCTTTTTCCGTTGGTGAGACCCGCCCGCTACGCGGCCCAGGGCGCCGTGAGGTGGGTCACGGTCATCTCGCCGAACGGGCTCTTTCGCGCATGCTGCCGAGCAAGGAGGACTTTCCTTACACGATCCGGCTCGTCTCCGAGATCACCGAGTCGAACGGGTCGTCCTCCATGGCCACCGTGTGCGGCGGCGCCCTTTCCATGATGGACGCCGGCGTTCCCATCCGCGCCCCCGTCGCTGGAATTGCCATGGGTCTCGTCAAGGACGGTGACAACCACGCCGTGTTGACCGATATCCTTGGAGACGAAGACCATCTGGGTGATATGGACTTCAAGGTCTGCGGCACCGCCAAGGGCATCACCGCGATCCAGATGGATATCAAGATCGAGGGGCTGACGCGAGGCATCCTCGAGGCTGCGCTGCGGCAAGCACGCGACGCGCGCCTGCACGTGCTCGCCAAGATGACGGAAGTGCTGGCGGAACCACGCAGCAAGCTGTCACCCCACGCGCCGCGCATCACGACGATTCAGATCAAGCCCGATCAGATCCGCGCCGTGATCGGACCCGGTGGCAAGATGATCAAGGCGATCGTCGATCAGACTGGCGCCACGATCGATATCGAAGACGACGGCACGGTTGCCGTGGCATCCCCGGACGAGGCAAGTGTCGAAAAGGCCATCGAGATCATTCGCAACCTGACCATGGAACCCGAGGTGGGTCAGATCCACAAGGGCACCGTAAACAGGGTCGAGGCCTATGGCGCGTTCGTGGAAATCTCCCCAGGCAAAGACGGTCTGCTGCACATTTCCGAGCTCGACTGGAAGCACGTTCCGCGTATCGAGGACTACGTGAAGCTTGGCGACGAGATCGAGGTGAAGATCACGGAAATCGACCGCGAAGGTCGTGTTCGGGTGTCACGCAAGGAACTGCTGGCCAAGCCTGAAGGCTGGGAAGAACGACCGCCGCCGGCGAGCCGTGCCGCCAGCGGGGGCGGCGGTGGTGGCCGGGGGCGTGGCGGGCCTCGGCGTGGCGGTGGTGATCGGCCACGTCGTAGCCGATGAACGCGCAAGCCACGCTCCAGGTTCGCGTCCTGCGAAAGGGGTGTGCCCGGCTACCGCACTACGCCAGCGAGGGAGCCGCCGGCCTCGACTTGAGCGCAGCGCTCGACACCCCCTGCGTTATCGAGCCGGGCCAACGCGCAACCGTACCGACCGGCCTTGCGATCGCGCTGCCCGAGGGTCACGAGGGACAAGTACGTCCGCGCTCGGGCCTCGCAAGCCGCCATGGCGTCACGGTGCTCAACGCTCCCGGCACGATCGACGAAGACTACCGCGGCGAGGTCTGCGTGCTCCTGGTCAACCTGGGCTCCGTGCCCTACGCGATCCATCCCGGGGATCGCATCGCGCAGCTGGTCGTAAGCCAAGTGCAGCGTGTGGCCGTGCGCGCGCTCGAAGACGAGCTCGCACCTACCTCGCGCGGGACGCGAGGTCTCGGCAGCACGGGCCGGTGAACGTGTAGGAGTTGCTCGGGCACGTACATCCTCGAAGAAGATGGGGAGCTGATCTTTGTGGGCGATGTTGCTCCCGGCCCGACGGTCGCTGCTAGCTACACGACGGTGCAAAAGCAGGGGAGGTTTTTCAGTGATTTCAGCGGCCGGATAGCCGGGCGGCTCAAGACGAATCCCGTAACGTCGTACCATTTTGTAGAGGGCTGCCAAGTTCGCCTCAGGTGCAGCTACCGGCTTGACGGACATGTGGCCGGGCGCCCCACAGCAGCGAGACTGGAGCAGTTGGGCTCACCATGCCACCAAAGCCGCTACCGAGCATTCCTGTCCCAGCACGAACCGTTCCTCGCAAGATCTTGGTCGTGGACGACAACGAAACCGGCATACGTGCCCTCAAGCGTGCCCTGCGGGGAACCAACCTCCATGTCGTTTCCACCCACAGCCCGTTTGAGTTCGCGGAGCTGTTGAAGCGCGAAAAGCCCGATCTGGCGCTGGTGGACGTCAATCTGCCAGCCATCAACGGCGACAAGATCGTGAGCATTGCGCGCATGTACGACGAGCAACCGTGCCCGCTGGTGCTCTACTCCGCTCGCGCACCGCATGAGCTCGAGGCGCTCGTCAGGGACTGCGGGGCCGCGGGCTGGGTGTACAAATCGGGTGACTCCAAGGACCTCGTCCGACAGCTCGAACGCTACCTTCCCGGCACTACCAGCACGATCCGCAGTGCCGATGCGAATCGCTATCGACGCAAATCGGCGTAGCAGCAGCCGAGCCAAACCGCGCTTGCCGTGGCAGTGGCCCCGACTACACTCGGAAGTCATGGCGCAGGCTGTCCGTATCGACGGGAAGGCGCTGTCCATAGAGCAAGTCGAGCGCGTGGCTCGGCACAACGCTCGAGTCAAGCTCACGCAACAAGCCCTCTGCAGCTTGCGTGGGGCGCATGACACCTTGCTTGGAGTCCTGGGCTCCGGGCAGGTGATCTACGGTGTCAACACGGGATTCGGCTCGCTGGCGCGGGAGCGTATCGACGCCAGGCAGCTGCGCGAAGTGCAACACAATCTCATCCGCTCGCACGCTGCCGGAGTTGGAGCAGCGCTGCCGCCCGACAGCGTGCGGGCCATGTGGCTGCTGCTGGCTGCTGCCCTCGCGCGCGGCCACTCGGGCGTGCGACCCGAGGTGGCCGAGGCGATCGTCGCCTTGCTGAATGCCGATGTGACGCCCTTGGTACCCGAGATCGGTTCGGTGGGAGCCTCGGGTGACCTTGCCCCGCTGGCACACGCTGCCCTGGTGCTGCTCGGCGAAGGAGAGGCGACGCTTGGCGGTCGGCGCCTGTCTGGCTCCGAGGCGCTGGCTGCCGCCGGCATCGCACCGCTTTCGCTGCAAGCCAAGGAGGGGCTCGCATTGCTCAACGGCACCCACCTGATGGCGGCCGAAGGAGCACTGCTGCTATCCGACTGCGAACGACTCGTTGACGCAGCACTGGCCGCGGCAGCCATGTCGATCGACGCTTGTCGCGGCACCGATGCCTTTCTGGATGACCGCGTGCAGGTTGCGCGGGGGCAGCGGGGCCAGCGGGAAGTCGCGCACCGCTTGCGCCGGCTCATCGACGGTAGCCAGATCGTGCCGAGCCACCAAGACGGCGATCCGAGGGTGCAGGACCCCTACTCGCTGCGTTGCTCGCCGCAGGTGATGGGAAGCGTGGTGGACGCGCTGAGCTTCGTGCGCGGTGTGTTCGAGCGTGAGCTCGGCGCCGCAACGGACAATCCGCTGGTGTTTGCCCCCGATCCCGTATACGCGCGCTCGATCGTCTCCGCGGGCAACTTTCACGGCCTGCCCCTCGCACTGGCTCTCGACACGCTGGCCATCGCCCTTTCCCATTTGGCGGGAATAGCGGAGCGGCGCGTATACTACATGCTCGCCGCATCGGACACAGAGAATCCTCTGAACACCCACCTGAGCCCGATGCCGGGCTTGCATTCAGGCCTGATGATCGCGCAGTACACGGCGGCAGCCTGCTGCAACGAGCTGGTGGGTCTGGCCACGCCCGCCAGCGTAGCCAACCTGCCGACCAGTGCCGGAATGGAGGACTACAATTCGTTCGGCCCGTACGCCGCCCGCAAGGCCAGGCGCGGACTGGCCCTCGCCACGTCGGTCGTGGCCATCGAGCTGCTTTGCGCCAGCGAAGCACTCGAATACCAGCGTCCGCTTCGCTCGGGACACGGGGTAGAGCGAGCCCATGCCTTGGTACGCGAGGTGGTCGATCGTCGCACCCGCGATCGCCCGCCCGCACCCGACGTGGAAGCGATCGCGCGCCTGGTGCGCAGCGGACGCTTTCGGGAGCTGGTGAACGATCGGTAGGTGAGCATGCCCGAAGACGACTCGCGCGACCCGACCCAGCCTGCAGCGCAGATGCCCGCGGGCTTGCGTGCGCCACGCGGCAGTCAGCGCGTCTGCAAGACCTGGCAGGCCGAAGCCGCGATGCGCATGCTGATGAACAACCTGGACCCGGAGGTCGCGGAGGATCCCGCTCGGCTCGTGGTGTACGGCGGTCGTGGACAGGCTGTGCGCTCCTGGGCTGCCTTTGACGCCATGGTCAACTCACTCAAGCGCCTCGATGTCGACGAAACGCTCCTGGTCCAGTCGGGCAAGCCCGTCGGCATCGTGCGCACACACAAGGATGCTCCGCGAGTGCTGATCGCCAACAGCAACCTGGTGCCTCGTTGGGCCACGCAGCAGCACTTCGACCATCTGGTTCGTGAGGGCCTGATGATGTTCGGGCAGATGACCGCCGGCTCGTGGATCTACATCGGCAGCCAGGGCATCGTGCAGGGTACCTACGAGACGTTTGCCGAGTGCGCGCGCCAGCACTTCGGCGGGGCGATGGAAGGCCGGCTGACGGTCACCGCTGGCTGTGGCGGCATGGGTGGCGCGCAACCGCTCGCCGTCAGCATGAACGGCGGAGTATGCCTGATCGCGGACGTGGACCGCAGCAAGCTCGAGCGGCGCCTGACCGAAGGCTACCTCGATGAGATCGTCGACGATCTCGACACCGCCGTCGATCGAGCCCGGCAGTGCCTCGAGTCCAGGCAAGCGCGTTCGCTCGGCATCCCGCTGAATGCCGTCGCGCTTCTGGAACGCCTGATCGAGCGCCGGATTACCCCGGACGCCTTGACCGATCAGACTCCAGCACACGACGTGCTGAGCTACGTGCCGCTCGGCTGCAGCGTCGAGCAGGCCCAGTCGCTGCGGATAAAGGACCCTGCGGGCTACGGCGAGCGAAGCCTGGACACGATGGCCCGTCATGTGCGGGCCATGCTCGCGCTGCAACAACGGGGCGCCGTGACCTTCGACTACGGCAACAACCTGCGGCAGCGAGCCTTCGACCGTGGCGTCGAGGATGCCTTCCGCTTCCCAGGTTTCGTGCCCGCCTACATCCGTACTCAGTTCTGCGTGGGCCGGGGACCCTTTCGCTGGGTGGCTTTGTCGGGCGAGGCCGAGGACATCTATCGAACGGACCAAGCGCTCCTGGAGTTGTTTCCCGAGCGCGAGGGGCTAAAGCGCTGGCTCACGTTGGCACGAGAAAGGATCCGGTTTCAGGGGCTGCCGGCACGCATCTGTTGGCTCGGGCTTGGAGAGCGCGACAAGGCGGCGCTGGCCTTCAACGAGTTGGTTGCCAAAGGGGAAGTGTCTGCACCCCTGGTGCTCGGCCGGGATCATCTGGACTGCGGCTCGGTAGCTTCTCCGAATCGCGAAACCGAGGGCATGCGAGATGGCACGGACGCGGTGAGCGATTGGCCGTTGCTCAATGCCATGACCAACGTGGCGAGCGGAGCCTCGTGGGTCAGCTTTCATCATGGGGGCGGCGTCGGGATCGGTTTTGCTCAGCATGCCGGACAAGTGATCGTGGCGGACGGGACCGCAGACGCCGCCGCGCGGCTGCGCCGGGTGCAAACCAACGATCCTGCGCTGGGCGTATTGCGCCATGCCGATGCGGGTTACCCGGAGGCGCAAGCCTGTGCCGACCGGCAGGGGCTCAAGGTGCCAATGCGTAACTGGTAAGGGCCCGCGCGCCATGTCGCTGCTGATCGCGAACGCTCGTGTCGTGACCGGGGCCGGCTCGCCGCCGCTCGCCAGTGCCGATGTGCAGATCGAGGGAACACGGATCGCGAAGATCGGTCGGGGCTTGTGGTGCCCCCAAGACACGCAACGCATCGATGCCCGCGGGCGAGTCCTGATGCCCGGATTCGTCGATGCGCATACCCACGCACTGTGGGCTGGGGATCGACTCGCCGAGTTCGAGCAGCAGCAGCGGGGCGCAAGCTACCTGGAGATACTCGCCGCAGGTGGCGGCATCATGGCGACCGTGCGCGCCGTGCGTGCCGCAAGCGAGGACGAGCTTGCCGAGCGCTTGCTCGAGCGTCTCAACCTGATGCTTCGGGAAGGCAGCACAACGATCGAGGTCAAGTCCGGATACGGGCTGAGCACCGAAAGCGAGCTCAAGCTGCTGCGCGCCATCCATCGCGCTGCCGGGAGCTTCGAAGGAACGGTGGTGCCCACCGCGCTGCTCGGGCATGCCCTGGACCCAACGCAGGACAGGTTCGTACAGCGCGTGATCGACGAGACGCTGCCAGCCGTGCACCAAGCCTTTCCCGGGGTGACGATCGATGCCTATTGCGAACAGGGCTCGTGGAGCGTCGATGCATGCACCCGGCTCTTTGAGCGCGCCAGCTCGTTGGGTCACCCGATGCGCGTACATGCGGACCAGTTCACATCGCTTGGGATGCTCGAAAGAGCGCTCGAGCTCGGGGCCCGCAGTGTGGATCACCTGGAGGCGGCGAGCCGCAAAGACCTGATGCGCCTGGCGGCGTTCGGCGCCTACGGTGTGATGCTGCCGGCAAGCAGCTTTCACCTGAACCAGCGCTACGGCAACGGTCGCGCCCTGCTCGATGCGGGCGGCAAGCTTGTGATCGCCACCAACTGCAACCCGGGCTCGGCGCCCAGCTCGTCCATGCCTTTCGTTGTCGCGCTGGCCGTTCGCAAGCTGGGTGTGACGCTGGCCGAAGCCGTCAGCGCGTGCACCTACACAGCTGCACAGTTGCTCGGGTTTGAAGATCGGGGGCTGATTGCCGACGGCAGACGAGCCGACCTCATCCTGCTGCGCCACCGCGACGAGCGCCTGCTGGGCTACGAGGTAGGTGGAAACCCGGTCGATCTCGTAATTTGCGCCGGCAACCCGCTCGGATCGGGCTTCAGAGTTGCCAAGAGCGCTCGATAGTTAACCTCGGGCCTGGAAATGCGGGCGCGAGAGGGGGTGACCGTTCAGGCTTCGGGGTGACGGGGCATGGGTTCCCGGCAACCACCCCAAGGGGTTTGGGGTGCGATGAAGCACGGCCTTAGAGTTCTGCTCTTCAGCAACGCTGGAACGCCGGCGCGGTCACTATGGATCCCGCGTTGGCTGGCCGTTGTAGGTGCCTCGCTGTTGCCGCTGCCCGTGCTGTGCGGTTTCACGTTGGGGCGACGCTGGGAGCCAACGTCCTCGTCCTACAGTCTGGCGCAGGCAACCCGGCTGCAAGCGGATCCCCCATCCGGAGGAAACCAGCCCCCGAGCGCGCTTGATGCCGCGAGCGCCAGCGCGCAGCAGCCTGTACCTGAGGCCCCGATTCCGTCCATGCGGCTGAAGAATGCCTCCGCGCCTGCGACAGCCGTGGTAAGCGAGCCGACATCGCCAGGGGCACCCGACCCAGCCTCCGGCCCTGTTGGTCCGCAGCTGGCCGGTGAAGACGCGGCGCCGATCGCGCAGCAGGCAGCACCCGGCGGCTACGCGTCCGGCGCGGCAGCACCCTCGATGCAGCCACCGGGCGACGCGCGGTACGCCGCCAACGACTCGGGCTCGCAGGCGGACCCGCAGCTCGTGCACCCCCCGCTTCTGCCGCCAGCGCAATCGCCCTACCCTTTTCGCTACTCCAGGTGGCTGGCGGTCCACACCAGCGAAGAAGGGCTGGCTGCTGCCGAGCAGGTCATGCTGCACGCGGCAGGTAGCGATGCGATCGTGCTGGATCAAGCTCAGCTTCAGGCCATGGCTGACGAGGGCGCGCAACCTGGCGAGGCCAAGGTCGATCCGCCCGAGCAACCCAAGCTGCGCTTCACGCTGCCACGACTTGGTGGAAAGGAGCTCGCAAGGCTTGGCCGCAGTCCTTTTAGAGTGCTGGCCCTGCATACGGGAGAGTTCCTTCAGGTGCGCCCCTTTGACGAGGGCGGGCAACCTCGAACGCAAGCCTTCGACGCGATCAACCGCTTGATGCGCTGCCGGCGTACCGGCAGCGAGGTGAACATGGATCCCCGCCTCGTCCGGATCCTGCTGCAGTTGTCTGCGCGCCACGGAAGGGAACTGCATCTGATCTCGGGGCATCGGGCCCCCAAGGTGCGCGGCACCTCGCCCAACAGTCAACACACGTTGGGCAAGGCCGCGGACGTGCGCGTCCCGCGGGTCTCCGCCGCACAGCTGGCCGCGAGCGCGGTGCGGCTCGGCGCGCGCGGTGTGGGTCTGTACCGGCACAAGCGCTTTGTGCATATCGATGTACGCGACCGGCGCCCGTACTACTGGGAGTACGCGGACAAGGAGGAGCCGCTAGCGGCCATGGCGCTCTGGGAGCCGGATGCGGGTTGGCGCAAGCAGTCACGGGCCAGCGTGCGCATGGCCGCGGCGGCTCACGCCCACTGGTCGCGTTCCAGCGACGCCAAGAAGATCGCCGCGCGGGGCACCGGCCTTGCCGCAGCCGGCAAGTCCGCCCTGGCCAGTGCGGCGGACAAGTCCGCCAAGGCCATGGTCCCGGTTGCAGCCGAACAAGGGAAATCCGCGCCGGGGCAACCTGAAAGGCTGGTCAAGGCGATGGTACCGGCCGCTCGGGAGGCGAGCACGCCCCCCGGCGACCAGCACGCCCTGGACCGCTTCCCGGTTGGGAGCGACGGGGATCTGGACACGGCCCTCGACCTGCTGAGTCCCGACCAGCCGACGGGCAGCGACGCTACCGAGACGGACGATATCTGAGCGCACCGTTCCAACACCTAACCGACCTGAGCTTCGTGGCGCCTCGGGGGCCTTGTAAGACGCCGATTGCCGCCGATTGTCCCCTGAGCGAGGATCCTGCTTACACGGGACTTGACATGCAGGAAAAATATGTCATGTTTTATGTATCACGTTATCGAAATCGCGTAATCTGCCTCCAAGGCAGTCAACGCCAGCAAGCTGTGGGCGCAATCAAGAAAGGAGAGACCATGGACCCCACAATTCTACTTGAGCTCCTTATTGGCATCGCAGTGCTGGGCGGGCTTGCCACTTCCGTCGAGCGAGCCTGAGGTTGCACGTTGACCGACAGGGCGTGATCGAGCCCATGGACCCAAACGCGCCCCTGGCGACTTTTGCTGAGGACACTCACAGGAACCTCTTGACCTGAACTGTGATTCAGGTATGCTGATGAATGGTCAGGTATCGGGGCAGGATCACCCTGCCCCGGTCAGGAAGCCTGAAGCCCCAGCAAGAGCAACTGGATGTGGACGTTTCTTAGCAACCACGCGCACGTGCTGTTGTGCCTGGCCCGTGACCCGGACATGCGACTGCGCGACGTGGCCGATGCCGTTGGGATCACCGAACGTGGAACACACCGCATCGTCAGCGACCTGGAAGAGGCAGGAGTGATCGAACGCGTGCGCGAAGGCCGAAGGAATCACTACGACATCGATCCATCGATCTGTCTGCGGCATCCCCTCGAATCCAACCGAACGGTCGGAAGTCTGCTCGAGTCGTTGCTCGACCCGGTCGAGGCGCGCCGCCTGGGCCTGGGATCGCGCCGCGGACGAGGGGTAGCAAGCAGATGAGCCGGCGCCAGGGCTGGGGCCAAACGATCAGGATTCCTGTGGCGAGGCACTAGCCTTCGTGGTGTCTTGCTGTGCGCAGGTCGTATTCGCCCAGCTCGGGAAGCTTGACCGCCACGATGCCGAGCACGATCAGGCAGCCGACTCCGCCGCTCACGACCGAAAAGGTGGCATTGGTCAGTGCCGCCACGAAGCCCGACTCCACGGCGCCCAGTTGGTTTGAAGCGCCGATGAAGAGCATGTTGATGGAGCTCACGCGACCTCGCAGCTCGTTGGGTGTCGAGAGTTGGACCGCCACGCTGCGCATCACCACGCTGACGTAGTCGGCCATGCCGGCCACCAGATAGGCCGCCACGGAGAGCGGGTAGGAACGGGAAAACCCGAACACGATCGTGGCAGCTCCGAACACCCCCACCGCGAACAGCAGCGCCCGCCCCGCGCGCTCCAGCGGCGGCGCGATCATGAGCACGAGCCACATCAAGACCGACCCGATCTCGAGCGAAGCCACGAGCAGGCCGTAGCCGGCGGGCCCCGTGTGCAGGATGTCCTTGGCGTAGATCGGAAGCAGCGCCTTGGCGCCTCCGAAAAGCACGGCAAACATGTCCAGCGTCATGCAACCAAGCACCACCTGGTTGCCGCGGACGTAGGCCCAACCCTCGCGGATTGCCGCGAGGCTCAAGCCGCGTCCGGGGCCGCTGAGCGGGCGCGGGCGAACAAAGGACAGCACCGTGAATGCGCCCGCGATCAGCACGGCGTGGACCGCGTAGACAGTCGCCAGATCCGTTGCGGCCAGCACGATGCCTTGCAAGGCCGGTCCCGACATGAATGCGATCATCTGGCCGCCCGCGTAAAACGTGACGGCAGCTGGAAAGAGGGCCGCGGGAAGCAGCGTGGGAAGCAGGGCGGCGCGAGCGGGGTTTTCAAAGGCCGTGGCCGAGGAGGTACACAACACGATGCCGTAAAGCAGCGGCAGGGTGGCCAGCCCCTGGGAAGTTGCCAGCCAAAGCACCAGGCCTCCAATTGCCAAGACCGCTTGCGACATCTGTGCGATGCGGCGGCGCTCGTAGCTGTCCGCAACCACGCCGCCTACAGGGCTCAGAAGCAAGGCGGGCAAGAACTGCACGAGCCCGACCAGACCCAGTTGAAACGCTGAACCGGAAAGTTCGTAGACGTGCCAGTTCACCTGCGTGCTAAGCAGCGAGGTCGCCACTCCGGACAGAACCCGGCTGGCCATGAACGCGACGAAGTCCGGGATGCGCAACGGCGCAAACCTCGTTTGGTCACGAGCGGCTACGGTGTCCTCTCGACAGGCGCAAGCACTGCCCGGCGACCATAGTCCATGGGTCGAGAATCCGCAGCCTTGCCGCAGATCAAAAAAGCACCTACGAGAGTGTGAAGGTGGAGACCACAAGGGTGGATTGGATACACACGATCGGGATCGTGGGAGGGCTCGGACCGCTCGCGCACATCGAGCTCGAGCGACTCCTGCTTGCAGAGACCCGGGACCGGCTTGGAGCGGCGCTCAAGGACCAGGACTACCCGAGCTGGATCCTCGTGAGCATGACCGAGACGCCGGATCGTACGCGGGCACTGATCGGAGAGGGAGCCTCGCCCCTGCCTTGCTTGGAGCAGGCGGTGGCGCGGCTGGCCGCCAGCACGCCCGGCCCAGGAGCGAGCTTCGCTTTGATCGCTTGCGGCACAGCGCATGCCTACCTGGATGAGCTGCGCGCACGCTCATCTATACCTATCTTCGATATGATCGAAGAAGCACTGGTTGTGGCAGCCCAGTCGAGTCGGGTGATCGGATTGCTGGCGACGACGGGAACGCTGCGGGCGCGGCTGTACCAGCAACGCGCCGAGCGGCTCGACCCGGCGCTGCAGGTGATCACGCCGCTCGATCTTCCAGGTGGTGAAGAGCTTCAGGAGCGGCTCGTCATGACGCCCATCTACGGATCGCTGCAAGACGGTGAGCGCGCAGGCGGCGGCATCAAGTCGGGTTCGCCGACTTCAGGGCCGAAGCAAGCGCTCGCACGCGCGACGCGCCTGCTGGGCCAGACGGCCGACCTCGTGATCTGCGGCTGCACGGAGATTCCCCTGGTCCTTGGCCGCGACGCGATAGACGGGATACCCTTGCTCGACCCCATGCAGGTGATGGCACATGCGGCCATCTCGCTGGCATTAGGTGAACGTCCCCTGCCGCAGGGTTGGTTAGGGCCCGCGGAAGAATAGCTCGTGCGTTTCGGTGAGGACTGGGCGCCGCTGGCGAGGCGCGACGACGAGGAGTATTGGGGATACGAGGAGGAGCGACATAGCCAGCGGTGGTCAGAACCGGCGCGGCCAACCGAAGCTGCGCTTTTTCGCGGGACCGAGCCCGAGGCCGAGAGCGAGAGCGAGTTCGGATTCGGAAGCAGAGGGCAGAGGCCGAGACGGAGCGACCCGCCTCCGAGCAGCACCCAACGGGACCTTCGCAGTCTCAT
>JAKSBK010000211.1 GCA_022361155.1 Pseudomonadota bacterium | reverse complement strand
GCAACACAACCGGCTCTCTGAAAGCACACTCCGCGCTCGCACGATAGGCCTCGATCCGCTCGGCGGCGGCGGGCGCGCTCACCCCGCACGAGCCCGCGGTCGGACAAGCATTTTCCGCTACTTAGCATTCAGACATAACGGCCCGCCCAGCTTCGGGCAAGTACACCTGAGCTACCTCCTACTGGCATGTAGCCGGGAAATGTATGCTTGCGAGTGAGCTGTCCTGCGGTCTATAGTTACAGATACCGTCATTGTACGCGGTCACGGATCGTGTGCGGGACAGCGTGCCGAGTGCACGATAACGCAGGTGCGGGATCAACGGGGCTATGTGGGGTAGATGAGTCGTATTGCCGGTTGTGGGTTGAGCCTAGCTGCAGCGATCGTCTCAAGCTGCGGCGGCACAAGCGTATACACTCGGCCCGTGCTGAGCTCGCGGGTGCCGGGTACCTCGCTGGCGTACGGCTACATTGACATGAAGGCGGCGCCCGCCAAATTGCGTTGGGTCGAGCTCTCAGGCGGCCCGAAGCACCGGCCACGCACACGCTACGTGGCGCACGTGCGTGAAAACACCTTTGTCGCAGAGAATCTACCCGACGGAAGCTATTCCGTGTCGGCGTTTGGCGGCTCAAGCGGAGGGGAGCCCGTGTTGCTTGGAATGCTGGGATTCAGGAGGTTCGTGGATTTCCGCTTTGACGTGCCTCCCCGGTCGCGATCGCAGAGGGTGACGATCGAGGGACCGGGCGCCTACTTCATGGGAACGTATCGGTACGTACCTCTGGAGGCGCCGCTGCCGGCCGACGCAGGCTGGGTACGCATCGTCCGTAGTTGGGGGCGCGCTCGCGCCGAGGGTGTCATACGGAGGGCAGGCGGCTTTCGGCTCCAGCGTGCTCCGGCGCCTCCGCAACACGTGATTCGCAAGGCAGCGGCTCGGCTGGCCAAAGGCACGCGCTGGCGAGGCTTCTTTGGGCAGGACGCGAAAGATTCCAGGTTGGACTGGGGATTCAAGGAGCGACCGCCCCCGACGCGGCCCCGGCCAAGCCGCGCGTTCGTGCCGCGCAGCTCAGCGTACAAGGCGAGGCGTTCGGCCGCGTCGGGGGTTTCGGCTCCAGTGGTGCCGGCTGCTCCCGGGTCAAGGCGTGAGGATGTAACGGCGCGTACGGTAAGCCCGTCGTCGCTGGCTGCATCGTCCGCTCGGCTGGCGCCATCACGCCAGCGCTCGGTCGGTTCGGCCATGGCCATACCGGCGCCGAAGCCTCAAGATGAGCAAGCGCGCGTTTCCCAGGTCGCCGCAAAGGCGGCGGCTTTCTTGTCCTGCCATGTCGAAGGCGTGTCCGTTCGGCGCCAGGGCCGAACCGACTACGTGGCTCGGGGCTGCGGGCGTTCGATCCGCTACGAGTGCGCGTCGCGCCTTAGCTGCTGTGCGTATCTGTATCCTGGCATCGAGCTCCTGAGCGCTGATCCGAGCAACGCGGTGACCTCCACGGTTAGTGTCGTTGGCAGACTGGAAGTGGCCTCGGACGCCCTCTCGAAGCCCGCGATCGAACAAGTCGTGCGTTCACACCTTGCGGAACTGCGTGTATGTCATGCAGCGCTTGCGACCAACGCCGCCCGGGGAGGCCATCTTGCCGCACGCTTCGTGATCGGTCCTTACGGGTCGACGCACAGCGTCGACTTCGGCGAGTCCAATCTTGGCAGCGTCGAAGTGCGGCGGTGTATCTCTCGGATGCTGCTTTCTTGGGTGTTTCCCCGCCCAGTCGACGGACGTTCCGTGCAAGTTACTTTGCCGTTGCTCGGAACACGCCAGCAGGCCAACTCCATGGATTCTGCTGGGGACAGGAGCGTGGTCTCTCAGGTAGTGCACTCGCATCGGCAAGAGGTACGCGCGTGCTACGCGCAGGTTCTCGAAAAGGCGGAGCCAGCCGAGGGTCTAGTTTCCGTCCGTTTCACCATAACGCCGAGCGGCGAGGTCGAGCGCGCGAACCTCGCTGCTTCGAGCATGGGTGACCCCGATGTGGAACGCTGTATAGTCCGTGCGGTCCGTTCCTGGCGCTTCCCGGCGCTTGCGACACTCGGATCGACGACGGTCACGTACCCGTGG